>DASUOW010000197.1:0-2177 GCA_036276435.1 Gemmatimonadales bacterium | reverse complement strand
GGCGCGCCCGGGGCGCCGGCGAGCGGAACCGGCACCACCGAGGCCGAACGCAGCGGCGCCGGCGCCCGGCCCGGCAAGAAGGGGAAGAAGGGCCGTCGGTCGTCGGTGGACCAGGACGCCGTGGCCGCGAACATCGAGCGCACGCTCGCCGGCATGAAGGGCGGGGTGGCGAGGAAGTCGCGCCGCTCCGACGGGCCGAGCTACCGCGACCTCGTGCAGGGCGAGATGGCCGCCGAGCGCGAGCGCGAGAAGACGCTCGTGCGCGTCAACGAGTTCATCTCGGTCAGCGAGCTCGCGGCGCTGATGAAGATCCCCGCCACCCAGATCGTCCAGTTCGCGTTCAAGGAACTGGGCCTCATGGTGACGGTGAACCAGCGGCTCGACTTCGACCAGATCGAGCTGATCGCCTCCGAGTTCGGGTTCCAGGCGGTGCGCGAGCAGGAGTACGCCGCCGAGGAGACTCAGGCCAAGGAAGTCGACGCCGACGAGGACATGAAGCCGCGGCCGCCGGTCGTGACGATCATGGGCCACGTCGACCACGGCAAGACGTCGCTGCTCGACTTCGTCCGCAAGGCGAACGTCGTCGCGGGCGAGGCGGGCGGCATCACGCAGCACATCGGCGCGTACAACGTCGGGCTGCCGGACGGCCGCTCCATCACGTTCCTCGACACCCCGGGCCACCAGGCGTTCACCGCCATGCGCGCCCGCGGCGCGCAGGTGACGGACATCGTGGTGCTCGTCGTCGCGGCCGACGACCAGGTCATGCCGCAGACGATCGAGGCCATCAGCCACGCCAAGAACGCCGGCGTGCCGATGATCGTCGCCATCAACAAGACCGACCTCCCCTCGGCGAACGTGCCGAAGGTGAAGCAGGACCTGCTGCAGCACAGCGTGGTGCTCGAGGAGTTCGGCGGCAACACGCTGCACGCGGAGATCTCGGCGAAGAAGGGCACCGGCATCCAGGGGCTCCTCGACCAGATCCTGCTGCAGGCGGAGATCCTGGACCTCAAGTCGAACCCGACGGCCCGTCCGCACGCGACGGTGCTCGAGGCGACGCTCGACCCGGGCAAGGGCCCGCTCGCCACGCTGCTGGTGCAGCGCGGCACGCTGCACGTGGGCGACAACTTCATCTGCGGCCGCTTCTCGGGCCGCGTGCGCGCGCTGTTCGACGAGCGCGGCAAGACGGTGAAGGAGGCGGGGCCGTCGATCCCGGTGCAGGTGCTCGGGTTCGAGGGCGTTCCGGCCGCCGGCGACGCGTTCATCTCGGTGGCCGACGCCGTGGAGGCCCGCGACATCGCGCAGAAGCGCCAGCGCCTCGAGCGCGAGGCGCAGAGCCGCCGCAGCCAGAAGGCCACGAGCCTCGAGGACTTCTCGCGCCAGCTCAAGGAAGGCGCGGTCTCTCAGCTGCGCATCATCATCAAGGCCGACCAGGGCGGCCCGGCCGAGGCGCTCGCCGACGCGCTCGCCCAGCTCTCCACGAGCGAGGTGCGCGTGGACGTGGTGCACCGCGGCGTCGGTGCGATCACCGAGAGCGACGTGCTGCTCGCCAAGGCGTCCGGGGCCATCATCCTCGGCTTCCACGTGCGGCCGGACTCGAACGCGCGCGTGCAGGCCGAGCGCGAGGGCGTGGACGTGCGCACCTACCGCATCATCTACGAGGCGGTCGAGGACGTGCGCAACGCCCTCGAGGGCCTGCTCAAGCCCGAGGAGAAGGAGACCATCCTGGGCGAGGCGGAGGTGCTGCAGCTGTTCAAGGTGAGCAAGGTGGGCACGATCGCGGGCTGCATGGTCCGCAGCGGGCTCATCCAGCGCACGGCGAAGGCGCGCGTGACGCGCGACGGGAAGACGGTCTACACCGGCAGCCTGTCGAGCCTCAAGCGCTTCAAGGACGACGCGAAGGAGGTCCGCGAGGGCCAGGAGTGCGGCATCGGCGTCGAGAACTTCAACGACCTCAAGGTGGGCGACCGCATCGAGTCGTTCCGCGTCGAGGAAGTGAAGCGCACCCTGCAGGCGTCGGCGGAGACCGGCGCGGCGTAGGTGGTGGTCGGCATCAGGGTGTGGGAGCTGCACCTCGAGGGCTGCCTGTCCCTGAAGGACAAGCGCAGCGTGCTGAAACCGCTCGTGGGCGCGCTCCGGCGCGTGAACCTTTCGGTGGCCGAGACGGGCCACCAGGACCT
>DASUOW010000196.1:0-3931 GCA_036276435.1 Gemmatimonadales bacterium | reverse complement strand
CCGACATGATCACGCGCATCGTGCTGGCCGGCATCGCGCTCCTCGCGTGCACCACCCGCGCCCAGACCCAGTCCACCCAGTCGTGCACCGTCGCGAAGGTGAGCGACGGCGACAGCATCCGTTGCCGCGACGGCGCGCGCGTCCGCCTCATCGGCGTCGACGCCCCCGAGCTCGACCAGGAGCCGTTCGGGAAGCGCTCCAGGGCCGCCCTCGAGCGCCGGTTGCCCGTGGGCACCGTGGTCACCCTCGAGTTCGACGTGCAGCCGCGCGACCAGTACGGCCGGCTGCTGGCCTACGTCTGGCGCGACGGCCGCCTCATCAACGAGGAGCAGGTCGCCGAGGGGTATGCGGCCACCCTCACCGTGCCCCCGAACGTCCGGCTCGCCGACCGGTTCCGCAAGGCGCTGGCGTCCGCGCGGGAGCGCAACGCGGGGCTCTGGGCCGATGACGGATTCAGCTGCCGTCCCGAGGATCATCGCCGGAAGCGCTGCTGAGGGCTAGGCGGAGCGGCCCTTCAGGGCACCGAGCCCACCGTCCACGCCGAGCACCTGGCCGGTGACCCAGCTGGTGGCCGGATCGAGCAGCCACTCGATCGCCGCCGCCACGTCCGCCGGTTCGCCGATCCGTCCGAGCGGATGCATCGCGAGCGACGCCTTGAGGGCGGGCTCGCTGCCGGTGATGCGCGTCGTCAGCTGCGAGCGCACCAGGCCTGGCGCCACGCAGTTCACCCGGATCCGGCGCGGCGCGTAGGTGGCGGCCGCCGAGAGGGCGAGGCCTTCCACGCCGGCCTTGGCCGCGGCGATCGCCTCGTGGTTGGGCAGGCCGGTGCGCACGGCCGCCGTGGACACCAGCACGATCGCGCCGCCCTCGCCGTCCATCGCCTTCACGGCGGCGCGCACGAGATGGAAGGCGCTCCACAGGTTGGTGGCGAGCACGGCGGCGAACTCCTCGTCCTTCGTGAGGTGGGCGGGCTTGAGCAGCACCGAGCCCACGCAGTTCACCGCGCCGTCGAGCCGGCCGAAGCGCTCCCGCGCGAGCGCCACCGCGCACTCCGCGGCCTCGGCCGTGGTGGCGTCGCCGGGGCAGGCGAGCCCGCCCGTCTCGGCGGCGAGCGCGTCGAGGGCCGCCGCATCGCGGCCGCCAAGGACGAGCCGCGCGCCGCGGCTCGCCAGCCTCCGGGCCAGCGCCGAGCCCACGGCTCCCGACGCGCCAAGCACCACCTGGACTGTTCCGGTCATGTCGCGCTGTACCCGGCGGCGGGGCCGTTGATCCGGACGCCGGCCGTTTCCCGCGCGGTCCGGCGCATGTAAGTTTTCCCGCTTCCCGCGCCCGGCGGGGCCGTTCTCGAGTCCGGAGGCGAATATCACCACCACCGTCGCAGCGCCCGTCTTCTCCCCGGCGGACGCCGAGAAGCTCTACAACATGCGTGGCTGGGGCCTCGGCTACTTCCGGGTGAGCCCGGAGGGGCACGTCACGGTCCATCCCGACGGCGACCCGAAGCGCGGGCTCGACCTCTACCAGCTGGCGCTCGACCTCAGCGCGCAGGGCGTGGGGCTGCCGCTGCTGCTGCGCTTCTCGGACATCCTGCGCTCGCGCATCGAGGCGCTCGCCGGGCACTTCGCGCACGCCATCGCCGAGTTCGGCTACGACGGCCGCTACACCACGGTCTACCCGATCAAGGTGAACCAGCAGCGGCACGTGGTGCAGGAGATCGTCGAGTTCGGCGCGCCCCACAGCGTGGGCCTCGAGTGCGGCAGCAAGCCCGAGCTGATGGCGGTGCTGGGACTGCAGGAGAGCACGCACCACGTCATCGTGTGCAACGGCTACAAGGACGAGGAGTTCATGCGGCTGGCCCTCATGGGCCAGAAGCTCGGGCACACCGTCTTCATCGTGCTGGAGCAGTTGAGCGAGCTCGACGTGCTGCTCAAGGTGGCCGACGAGCTGGGCGTGGAGCCCACGGTTGGCGTGCGCATCAAGCTGGCCACCGAGGGTTCGGGCCGCTGGGCCAAGAGCGGCGGCGAGAAGTCCAAGTTCGGGCTGGCACCGGTGGAACTGGTCAAGCTGCTCGACCGCCTCGACGCACTTGGCCGGAAGGACATCCTGCGCCTCGTGCACTTCCACCTCGGCAGCCAGATCACCGACATCCGCTACGTGAAGGCGGGCCTCGACGAGGTGGCGCGCTACTACGTCGAGCTGTGCCGGATGGGCTTCGGCATCAGCCACGTGGACGTGGGCGGCGGGCTGGGCGTGGACTACGACGGCTCGCGCAGCACGCGCACGGCCAGCATGAACTACACCATGCGCGAGTACGCCAACGACGTGGTCTACACCCTGGGCGCCACCTGCCGGAACGAGGAGCTGCCCATGCCGCACCTCATCTCCGAGTCGGGGCGCGCCATCACCGCGCACCACTCGCTCCTGCTGGTGAACGTCATCGACGTCGAGACGCTCACCGAGGCGCAGATGCCGGAGCTGGGCGACGATCCGCACCAGCTGCTGCTGGACATGAAGGAGAACCTCGACACGCTCGCCCCCGAGCGCATCCCCGAGGTGTTCCACGACGCGGTCTTCGCCAAGGAGCGCTCGGGCGAGTACTTCCAGAGCGGCGTCTTCTCGCTGCGCGACCGGGCGCTGGCGGAGCAGCTGTTCCTGCTCACGCTCTCGCGCCTGCGCACCGCGATCGCCGACGACCCGCAGGCGTTCTCCGAGGTGGCGTCATTCCTGGACTCGGCGCTGGTGGACCGGTACTTCTGCAACTTCTCGCTCTTCCAGTCGCTGCCCGACAACTGGGCCATCGACCAGCTCTTCCCGATCATGCCCATCCACCGCCTCACCGAGCGGCCGGTGCGGCAGGGTACGCTGCAGGACGTCACCTGCGACTCCGACGGCGTCATCGACCGCTTCACCGGCGGCCGCAAGGGCAAGCCGTCGCTCGAGCTGCATCCGTGGCGCGAGGGCGAGCCGTACATCCTCGGCATCTTCCTCACGGGCGCGTACCAGGAGATCCTCGGCGACCTCCACAACCTCTTCGGCGACACCAACGCGGTGCACGTGCGCCTCAACGGGCACGGCAGCTACGAGGTCACCGACCTCGTGCACGGCGACACCGTCACCGAGGTGCTGAACTACGTCCAGTTCCACGCCACCGACCTGCTGACCACCTTCCGGCGCAAGGTCACCAACGCGAAGGACCTGCCGCGCACTCAGGCCAACAGCTTCATCGCGGACTTCGTCGCGGGGCTCGAGGGGTACACGTATCTCGAAGGCGACATGACGGCGTAGCCCAGCTGTGGGCGATGCCAACGGGGTCGGGATCCGGACCGGATCCCGACCCCGTTGGTGTCTCCAGGGCCTACCGGGCGTTCGCCGTGACGCGGCTGAGCCCGATCTCCGCCCGTCGCCGCAGCGGCAGGCCCTCCTCGTCGCATGCGCGCCAGAGGTGGATCGCGCGCCGGAAGGCGACCGCTGCCTCCGCGTGGCGTCCCAGCCGTTCGAGCAGCTCGCCGCGCCGCAACGCCGCAGGCGCCGCGTAGGCGAGGTCGTAGATGCTGTGGTGCTCGAAGGACTGGAACCAGCGCAGGGCGGCTTCCGGTTCTCCGCTCGAGGCCAGCGCCTCGGCGAGCAGCCAGCGCTCGCGGGCGAGGCTCGAGAACGGTGACGAAACCGCCTGCTGGTAGAACGACCGGAGCTCCAGGCTCCCGAGCGCACGCGCCGCCGTGGTCGGATCGCCACGCCGCCACGCGGCTTCGGCTCGGAGCCCGCGAGCCAGGTCCAGCGGGACCGCGCCAAGGACGACGGCGGTGTCGCGCGCGAGGGAAACCGCCGCGGCATCGAGCGCGCCCGGCCGGCCCTCGTGCGCAGCCGTGAGCGCGAGCAGGTAGTCGCGCACGGCTCCGTGCAGCCGGCGATGCGGAAGGAACCACGACGAGGC
>DASUOW010000195.1:0-4160 GCA_036276435.1 Gemmatimonadales bacterium | reverse complement strand
CGGCGAGGGCGAGCAGGAATGCCACCCCGATCAGCGCATAGCGGAGCAGGGAGCCCACGGTGACGGCGACGCCGCGGCGCAGGTCCATGCGTCCCATGACGTCCAGCTCGATCACGCCCGACAGGAGCCGCGCGAGCTGCGTGCCGAGGAACAGCACCAGCAGGAACGAGGCGACCATGCTCACGCTGATCGTGAGCTCGCCGATCGTCAGCGACGCGCCGAGCAGCGCGAGGATGGCGTCCTGTGCGGGCTGCCAGAGCAGGAATCCGCTCAGCGAGACGGCGATCCAGATCACGATCGAGACGACCTTGATGATCGAGACCAGCACGCGCTCCAGCAGGTGGCCGCGTTCGGCGAGGTAGCGCGATTCCTCCGCGCCGATCTTGATCAATGCGGACGCCGCGATGTCGATCACCTGCGTGACGGCGAACACGAGCAGGGCCAGGAAGAGGCTGAGGGCCACCCCGGAGTTGATCACGTCCGCCAGCGACACGTTGCCGATCACGTTCGAGCCGATCGCCACCACGAAGGCGCTGAGCAGGAGCCAGGCCAGCCGCCGGAGCTGCTGGCGCCAGCTGGGCTGCTGGACTCGCAAGGGTCCGCCCGGCTGCAGCGCCTTCCAGAGGAAGAATGCGCCGAGCAGCGACAGGCCGAGCTGCAGCAGGCGGAACGGCGCCGTGCCCACCGTCCCGACGGTCACGGTGCGCTGCAGCACGAGCATGCCCACCGCGATGCGCGCCGACGGATGCAGGTCGGCGGGGATCAGGTCCGGCACGAGCCGCAGGAGCGGGAGGGCCGCCAGCAGGATCACCACGTCGTAGAATGCCAGCGGCGCCCGCGGATACAGCCAGAGGGCGCACGTGGCGCTCACCAGCAGCACCGCGGACACGGGATGCTTCACCACGCCGACGTGGTCGGCCAGCGTCTCGCTGGCGGAGGCGAGCTGGCGGACGCGCTCGCGGTTGGCCAGCACGATCAGGATGCAGAGCAGGGTGGCCAGCAGGTGCAGTACGATGCGGCCGAGGTTGCCCTGCACGAACCAGCGCAACTCGGGGACGGCGGTGGCGATGCCGCCCCGCCCATCGAGCGAGAGGCCGCCCGCAGCTCGCAGGCTCTCCCACAGCGGGGGGCTCTCGATGCGGAGCAGGTTCCTCCGCATCTCGTTCTGCGCCAGCAGGATGTTCTGGAGCTCCTTGGCGATCTCCGTGCCCGCGTTCGACAGCTCGAGCTCGGCCCGCACCAACTGGTTCGACCGGGAGGCGAGGACGCTATCCACGCGCGCGATTTCGTCGAGCACCTGCTGGGTGCGCGCGTGCACGTCGGAGCTCACGGTGCTGTCCTGCACCCGAAGCGTCTCGCGCCAGAGGATGCCCAGACGATCGAGCTCGGCGTTCGCCGAGTCGACCTTGGCCACGCTCGACTGCAGCGAGCGGCGCCAGTCCTGCACCTGCCGGGACCGCGAGACCCACGTGAGGTTGAGGTCTCCCAGGCCGCGGCGCGTGAGCAGGTGGGACTGCACGAGGGCGGACACCCGGTCCTCGTTCGCCAGCGAGTCCGCCAGGATCCGGGCGCCCGCCATCACCGCGTCCGCCTCGGATGTGGCACCCACGGCCGACAGCTCGAACACGCGGGCGAAGGTGCGGTCGGCCTCGAGCGGGACCTGCGATGGCGCGAAGTGAGGGATGACCGAGTCCCGGGCTGGTTCGACGGCCGGGATGAGCGTCGAGTCGGCCTTCGGCTTGAGCGCGGGCGCGCGGCGCGGCTGCTGGCCCCACGCCGGGACGGCGAGGACGCATGCGATGGCGAAGGCGAGAACTGCGCGGTTCAGGCATGTCATGGGATGCCCCAATCCTAGCATGTCATGACTTCGGGCGCCTCATCCCTTAGCATCCTCCCGTGACCCGACCCGCCGCCGGAACCCTCCGACCCGACACGCCGGTGCAGTTCCTGAAGGGCGTGGGCGAGAAGCGCGCCGACCAGCTGGCGCGCCTCGGCATCCGCACGGCCCTCGACCTCGCGTGGCACCTGCCGCACCGCTATCTCGACGCCTCCTCGCTGACGCCGCTGGCCTCCGCCCGGGTGGGCGACGAGATCGCGGCGGTGGGGCGCGTCGTGGCCACGCGCGTGCTGCCGACCCGGAAGGGGCTGCGGATCTTCCACGCGGTGCTGCGCGACGACTCGGGCCTGCTCGAGTGCACCTGGCCCGGGCAGGCGTTCCTCGAGCGCACCATCCGCCAGGGCCAGCTGCTGCTCGTCTCGGGTCCGGTGCGCTTCTTCCACGGCCGCCAGCTCGCACCACGCGAGTACGTGATCCTCGGCGATGCCGACACGCTGGAGGACCACCCCATGGAGGGGCGCGTCCTCCCCATCTATCCGGCCACCGAGGGCGTGGGGCACCGCTTCATCCGCGCGCTCGTCGATCGCTACCTCGACCAGCTGCTGCCGTTCTTCACCGAGCTGCTGCCCGACAAGGTGCGCGAACCCCTCGGGCTGCCAGGGATCCAGGACGCGCTCCGCAGCGTGCACCGGCCCGGCAGCGTCATCGAGGCGGAGCTCGGCCGCCGGCGCCTCGCGTTCGACGAGCTGTTCGACCTGCAGCTCATGCTTGCGCGCGCGCGCGCCGTGGCCAAGCGCGAGCGGAGCGGGGTGGCACTCGTCCCCAACGGCACGCTGGCCGATCCGCTGCGCGCGCAGCTGCCGTGGCCGCTCACCGACGACCAGGAGAAGGCGCTCGCGCAGATCCTGGCCGACATGGCCTCGCCCGAGCGCATGCACCGCCTGCTCATGGGCGACGTGGGCACCGGCAAGACGGTCGTGGCGCTGCTGGCGATGCTCGTGGCGCTCGAGAACGATCATCAGGCGGCGCTGATGGCGCCCACCGAGCTGCTCGCCGAGCAGCATGCGAGCACCATGGCGAAGCTGCTCGCGCCGATCGGGCTCATGCCCGAGGTGCTGCTGGGCCGGCAGACCGCGTCGGAGAAGACGGCGGTGCGCAAGCGGCTCGCGGCCGGGGCGTCCCGCCTCGTCATCGGCACGCACGCGCTGGTGCAGGAGAGCGTCGCGTTCCGCCGTCTCGGCCTCGTGGTGATCGACGAGCAGCACCGCTTCGGCGTCGAGCAGCGGGCGGCGCTCATCGGGAAGGGCGCGGCGCCCGACGTGCTGCTCCTCACGGCCACGCCCATTCCGCGCTCGCTCGCGCTGACGCTCTACGGCGACCTCGACGTCTCGATCCTGCGCCAGCGCCCGCCGGGGCGCGGGCGGGTGCGCACGGCGGTCCGCACCGGCGCCGAGCGCGAGCGCGTGCTGTCGTTCATCCACGACGAGTGCCGGCGCGGCCGGCAGGCGTACGTCGTGCTGCCGGTGATCGAGGAGACCGAGAAGGCCGACCTCAAGGCCGCCACCACCATGGCCGAGCAGTTGAAGGAGCGGTACGCCGATCTCCAGGTGGGGCTCGTGCACGGGCGGCTCAAGGCCGACGAGCGCGACGGCGTGATGCGCCGCTTCCGCGACGGGGCCATCCAGGTGCTCGTGGCGACGACGGTCATCGAGGTGGGCATCGACGTGGCCAACGCGACGGTGATGCTGATCGAGCACCCGGAGCGGTTCGGCCTCGCCCAGCTGCACCAGCTGCGCGGCCGCGTGGGCTGCGGGGAAGGGGACAGCTTCTGCATCCTGCAGGCCGACGACGCGGTGCCGGAGCGACTGAGGGCGTTCGCCGCGACGACCGACGGCTTCAAGGTCGCCGAGCTCGACCTCGAGGAGCGCGGCATGGGCGACCTCATCGGCGCCCGGCAGTCGGGCGGCCTCAACGTGCGCCACGCGAAGCTGCCCGAGGACACCGACCTGCTCGAGGTGGCGCGGAAGCTCGCCCGGGAGCTGATCCACCAGGATGCCGCGCTCACGAAGCCGCAGCACGCCGCGCTCCGCGAGCGGGCGATCGCGCGGTTTCCGCGGGCGGTGGAGCTGTTCAGGACAGGCTGACTTCTTCAGGGCGGGGTGACTTCGATGTCATCCTGAGCGCAGCGAAGGATCTACGCGGTGCCCGATCGACCACGGTGGCCTTGCCCCGCGCGGTGGTCGCGCACGACCAGCGGGGCGGGGCCACAAGCCACACAGTCCGATCGAAACCGAAGTAGAACCTTCGCTGCGCTCAGGATGAC
>DASUOW010000194.1:0-6469 GCA_036276435.1 Gemmatimonadales bacterium | reverse complement strand
GCTTCGCGACCCCGACGACGGTGGCGGAGTTCACGCCGCGGCGGGACGCGGAGGGGCGCGGGGCGGCGTTCTTCGAGCGGATGTCGGAGAAGGAGTTCGCGGAGCGGTATGCCGGGACGGCGCTCGAGCGGACGGGGCTCGAGGGAATGCGGCGGAATGCGCGGGCGGTGGAGGGCGGGTAGCGCGCGGAACCTTCCCCGCCCCCCGGTGTCCCTTTCCCCGTCACCCAACGCCCTCGAGTCCCACCCCGCCGCACGGAGTCCCCATGGCGTCCCGTGCCGATTTCTCGGATGAGGAGTGGGAAGTGCTGGTCCGCACGCCGTTGCTGGCGTGCTGGGCGGTGATCGCCGCGGCGCCCACCGGTCCCGCGGGGATGGTCACCGAGCTGCAGGCGATGCTCGACGCCATGAGCGAGACGCGGCGGCGGGCGCCGGCGGGTTCGCTCATCGGGGCGCTCTCGGCGAGTCTCCGGCACCGCATCAACCAGAGCGAGCTCCGGGTGAACGAGCTGCCGGTGGAGGTGGTGCGGCAGCGGGCCATCGAGGCGGCCCGGGAGGCGGCGGCGCTGCTGGTGGGGCGCGGGGCGATGGACGAGCTGCCGCCCTACGCCGCCTGGGTCATGGACGTGGCGGCACGGGTGGCGGCGGCATCGAAGGAAAGTGGCGGGCTCGGCGCCGGCGCGCGGGTGGGGCCGGTGGAGTCCTCCCTGATCGACGACCTCGAGCGGGCCCTGGAGCCCGGAACGGCGAATGGCTGAACACGTCCTGCGCGTCTCGCTCCACCTCCCCCGCCCGCGCGCGGAGGTCTTCCCGTTCTTCGCCGCGGCGGAGAACCTCGAGGCGATCACCCCGCCCGAGCTCCGGTTTCGCATCCTGACCCCGCTCCCCATCGCCATGGGCCAGGGCACGCTGATCGACTACAGCCTCGGGCTCCACGGCATCCCGATGCGGTGGCGCACCCTGATCTCCACCTGGGACCCGCCGCACTGCTTCGTGGACGAGCAGCTGTCGGGGCCGTATGCGCAGTGGATCCACCGGCACACCTTCACCGACGCCCCCGATGGGGGCACGCTGATGGAGGACGAGGTGCGCTATCGCCTCCCCTTCGGCCCGCTCGGTGACGCGGCCCATTTCGTCGTCCGGCGCCAGCTGGACCGCATCTTCGGCTACCGCCAGGCCCGGGTGCGTGAACTTTTGACACCCAAGGCGGGATCTCCTGTATCGTTTGGGGAGTTGACGGGCGTCCAGTGACCCTTTTTGTTATAGGCCACTCGAAGATCGGGACCCTCATGCGGAACGCAGGAAAGGATGGTCGGGATGCGTAGACTGATGCTCGCCGGATTGCTCGCTGCCTCGGTGGTGGGCTGCGCCTCGAAGAAGGACCTCGAGAAGGCGCAGACGGAAGCGACGGCGCTCGCCGCCGAAAAGGACAGCCTCCTCAGCGAGGTGCTCGCCACCACGAAGCTGGTGAGCGACATCAACGGCGAACTGGCGAAGGCGAAGGGCCTGGGCGTGAGCCCGACCACGCCGAGCGAGCGCGCCTCGACGTCGGCGGCCGAGGATCGCCAGATCCTCCTCGGCAAGATCCGCGAGGCGGTGGCCCGCCTGAACGAGAGCGAGGCGCAGCTGGAGCGCTCGAAGACGCGCCTGGCCGCGCTGGAGAAGAAGGACTCGCGCCTCGTGGCGCAGGTCAACCAGTTCCAGTCGCAGGTGGCCGAGCTCCGGACGAACATCGAGACGCAGCAGAAGCTGATCGAGGAGCAGTCCACCACGATCGCCGCGCAGAAGGTGCAGATCGACTCGCTGGGCGCCGAGGTGACGACGGTGAAGACCACCAACACGGTGCTCACCGACAGCGTGATCAAGAGCGAGGCGAAGCGCGCCGAGGCGTTCATCGCCGTCGGCAAGAAGGATTCGCTCAAGGCGGCGGGCCTGCTGGTCGAGGAAGGCAGCAAGTTCCTCGTCTTCGGCAGCAAGAAGACGATGCCGGCGCGCAAGCTCGACACCAGCGCGTTCACCAAGATCGACATCCGCAACGACCGCTCGATCGTGCTGCCCGAGGGCAAGAAGTACAAGCTCCTCTCGCGCCAGGATCCGGCGTACCTGCAGCCGGGCCCGGACAGCAAGGGCAAGCTGGTCGGCACGCAGACGATCACCGATCCCGAGGCGTTCTGGTCGGCATCGAAGTACGCGATCATCGTCGAGGACTGAGCCCATGAGGACATCGCGGAACGCCATCGTTCTCGCGCTGCTCCTCCTCCCGGCCGGTGTCATGCGCGTCGCGGCGCAGGCACCGGCCGCGGCGCTTCTGGCGGGGGCGCTCGCCGCAGCCCCCGACTCGATGCGACCGGGCGCCACGGTGGTGGCGTGGGAGGGTGGGAAGGCGCGGGTGCTGAAGCAGGGCAGCAACGGCCTCGTCTGCGTGGCGGACGAGCCGGGCAACGCGCGGGTGGAGACGGCGTGCTACCACGAGTCGCTGGAGCCGTTCATGGCGCGGGGGCGCGAGCTCAAGGCGCTGAAGAAGACGCGGGCGGAGATCGACTCGATCCGGCTCGCCGACATCAAGGGGAAGCGCTACACCTTCCCTTCGACGCCCGTGGCGCTGTACAATCTCGCCGGTCCCGCGGACAGCCTCGATGCGCAGGGCGTGCCGGCGAACCCCATGCGCTGGTACGTCGTCTACACGCCCTACGCGACGCCGCAGTCCACGGGACTCTCGCTCATGCCGGACGGCACGGGCCGCCCGTGGCTCATGTATCCGGGGAAGCCGTGGGCGCACATCATGATCACCCCGAACTAGGGCGATGATCCGAGCACTGCACTCCATCGCGGTCTTCGTGAACGACCTCGACCGCGCGATCCCGTTCTATCGCGACACGCTGGGCCTGACGGTCACGAAGCAGGGCAGCTTCGGGGCGGAGTTCCTCGAGCAGGAACCCCATCTCGGCGTGCACCCGGCCACCCATCCCGATGCGAAGAAGCTGGTGGGCCGCCACACGGGGCTCACCTTCCACGTGCCGCAGCTGCTCCATTTCTGCGGCATCCTCCACGACCGCGGCGTCACCTTCATCTCCGAGCCCACAAAGATGGGCTTCGGGGTGATGGCGATGATCGCCGACCCCGACGGCAACATCTTCGCGCTCTGGGACGACGAGATCCCGGACGACGATGCCTGAGGCGCCCCGCCGCCACTTCGCGAGCGACAACCTGGCGGGGGCGCATCCGGAGGTCCTCGCGGCCGTGGCCGCGGCGAACGCCGGGCACGTCCGCGCGTACGGCGACGACCTGCTCACGGCGCACGTCGTGGCCCGCTTCCGCGCGCTGCTCGGCGCCGAGGTGGAGCCGTTCCTGGTCTTCGCGGGCACGGCGGCCAACGTCACCGGCCTCGCGACGCGGCTCAGGCCGTACGAGGCGGTGATCACCTCGAGCGTCTCCCACCTCAACGTGGACGAGTGCGGCGCCATCGAGCGCTTCGCGGGCTCGAAGCTCCTGCTGGTGGAGTCGCCCGACGGGAAGCTCACGCCGGAGATGGTGCGGAGCCGCACTGTCGGGAAGGGCGTGCCGCATCACGTGCAGGCGGCGGCGGTGTCGCTGACGCAGTCCACCGAGTACGGCGCCGTGTACACGCCGGACGAGGTGCGTGCGGTGGCCGCCGCGGCGCACGCCGAGGGGCTGCTGGTGCACATGGACGGCGCGCGTATCGCCAATGCCGTGGCGGCGCTCGGCGTGCCGGCGCGGGAGGTGACATTCGGCGCGGGCGTGGACATCCTCTCGTTCGGCGGCACGAAGAACGGCGCGCTGGGGGCGGAGGCGGTCATCTTCCGCGATGCGGCGCTCGCCGAGGGATACGGCTACGTGCGGAAGCAGGGGATGCAGCTGGCGTCGAAGCACCGCTTCCTGGCGGCGCAGTTCGACGCGCTGCTGGCCGACGACCTCTGGCTCCGGAGCGCGCGGCACGCCAACGCGATGGCGGCGCGGCTCGCCGAGCGTGTGCGTGGCGTGCCGGGGGTGTGCATCACCCAGCCGGTGCAGGCGAACGTGGTGTTCGCCGTCATCCCGCCGGCGGCGGTGGCGCCGCTCACGGCGGAGTTTCTGTTCTACGTGTGGAACGAGGCGACGGGCGAGGTGCGCTGGATGTGCTCGTGGGACACGACCGAGGACGACGTGGACCGCTTCGCCGCGCTGGTCGCGCGCGTGGTGCCGGGGGCGGCGGCATGAGCGGCCTCGTGAACGCGGTCCTCTCGGTGTGGCAGTGGCTCGTGATCGGGGTGACGATCGCGCTGTGGCTGCCGCTGATGGCGCTGGTGCGCCTGGTGACGCTGCCGTTCGACAAGGATGCGTACTGGACGGGCTACCTGTTCCGGAAGATCGGCAATGTGGCCTTCGCGCTCTCGCCGCTGTGGTCGGCGAAGGTGTCGGGCACGATGCCGGCCAACCCGCGGAACCCGTACGTCGTGGTGTCGAACCACGAGAGTTTCGTGGACATCCTCCTCATCAGCCATCTCCCGTGGGAGATGAAGTGGCTGAGCAAGGTGGAGCTGTTCAACATCCCGGTGCTGGGGTGGCTGCTCCGGTTGGCGCGGGACATCCCCGTCAAGCGCGGCAAGGCGTCGAGCGCCGTGGAGGCGATGCAGCGCTGCCGCGACAAGCTGCAGCACCGGATGAGCGTGATGATCTTCCCCGAGGGCACGCGCTCCGAGACCGACGACATGCTGCCGTTCAAGGACGGCGCCTTCCGGCTGGCGATCGAGTCGCAGGTGCCGATCCTGCCGCTGGTGGTGACGGGATCGCGGACGGCGCTCAAGAAGCACAGCTGGCGGTTCGGGAAGAGCGAGGCGGAGGTGCGGGTGCTCGCGCCGGTGAGCACGGAGGGGCTGAAGAAGGCGGACGTGGGGATGCTGCGGGAGAAGGTGTTCACCATCATCGCGGCGGAGCGGGAGCGGATGCGTCGGCAGTAGGCGGGCGCGAGCCGCAGCATCGATGGCCCCTGGAGCATGCGCTCCGGGGGCCGTTGCGTTGCGGGGGCCCGTGCGGCGGCGTTTCGATGACGGGCGCCGTGGCGGATGGTGTTTCGTCCGGGCATGGCGAGCGACGTGAAGCTGCTGGCGCGGATGCGGACGGTGCTGCGCATCCGGCATTACAGCCGGGCGACGGAGGAGGCGTACACCGGGTGGGTGCGCCGGTTCGTGCATTTCCACGGGCTGCGGCATCCGGCGGAGATGGGGGCGCCGGAGGTGGCGGCGTTTCTGGCGCACCTCGCGGAGGCGCGGAAGGTGAGCGCGGCGACGCAGACGCAGGCGCTGGCGGCGCTGCTGTTCCTGTACCGGCGGGTGCTCGAGCGCGAGATCGGCTGGGTGGAGGCGCTGCGGGCGAAGGCGCCGGTGCGGCTGCCGGTGGTGCTGTCGCGGGAGAGCGTGCGCGCGGTGCTCGGGGAGCTCGAGGGGGACAAGCTCCTGGTGGGGCAGCTGCTCTACGGCAGCGGGCTGCGGCTGATGGAGTGCCTGCGGCTGCGGGTGCAGGACCTCGACCACGAGCGAGGGGAGATCCGCGTCCGCCGGGGCAAGGGCGCGAAGGACCGGGTGACGATGCTGCCTTCGCTCGCGGCCGAGGCGTTGCGGGCGCAGCTGGCGCGGGTGGAGGCGGTGCACGTGCGCGACCGCGTGGAGGGGGTTCGGGTGTGGCTGCCGGATGCGTTCGCGCGGAAGAGCCCGGCGGCGGCGCAGGCGATCACGTGGCAGTGGCTGTTTCCGGCGTCGCGCGCGTTCGCGGACCGGGCGGGACTGCGGTGGCGACTGCACCTGCACCCGAGTGCGGTGCAGCGGGCGGTGGCGGAGGCAGGGCGCGTGTCGGGCATCGGGCAGCGGGTGACGTGTCATGCGTTCCGTCACTCGTTCGCGACGCACCTGCTGGAGGACGGGTACGACATCCGCACCGTGCAGGAGTTGCTGGGTCACAGCAACGTGGCGACGACGATGATCTACACGCACGTGCTGAATCGGGGTGGGTTGGGGGTGCGGAGCCCGTTGGACCGGCGGTGAGGGCGGGTTGGTGGCGGCTGCTAAACGACGGTGGCCGTGGTTGTTGAGTCCGCGTTGACGCAGATCAGTACCGTAGGGTACCCACAACGCCGTATTGACAGTGCGCGCACCGGGACCCAAGGTAGGCGGGTGGCGGTGCGGGGTTTGCGGCGGATCGGCGTGGCAATCCTTATGATGCGTGTGGGATCAGCGACTGCGCCGGGCGGGGGCTTGTTACAGTAGAAGAGCAGTTAGGCCGCAATCAAGGAGAGTTCAATGAAGGGCATGGTCGCCGCAATGCTGGCCAGCGCACTCGTCCTTGCCGGCGCGCCCGACGGACACGCGCAGATCCCGACCGCGGTGACCACCTCGGCCACGGCGAGGGGTACCGCCCCCGCCACGCGGGCCAGCATCACGCTGCAGATCAGCACACGGGGGCAGACCGCCGCGGCC
>DASUOW010000193.1:0-16701 GCA_036276435.1 Gemmatimonadales bacterium | reverse complement strand
GAGCGCGGCGCCGCCCGGAGGCGGCCGTACCCACGCAGGAGTCTGCAGATTTGTTGATTATATGACCATTAAAGCATCGTGAGGGCACGACCATCCGGCGGCGGGGGGCGGCGGCTACCGGAGGCGGGCAGCGAGCGCGGTGCGGGCGGGGGAGGAGAGGGGGTAGCACTCGTCGAACGGCGCGCGGCAGGCGCCGGCGTGCTCGAGGGCCGCCCGGTACCGTGCCACGCCCGCAGGCGGGCCCCCCTCGAGGAGCAGGCTGCCGGCCTGGGCCGCCGCGCTCCCCGTCAGCCGCTCGGCGGCCACCCGGTCCGCGGGAAGCTGGCGGGCCTGCGCCAAGGCCTCCCGGGTCGCCGGGAATGAAAGCTCCTTCAAGGCGAGCCAAGCGACAGCCTGCCCATCGTCGGCGGCATCCAGGGCGACCGCCACGATGTTGTCGCTCCGGTCCCCCGGGTCGCCGGCGAAGAAGCGTCCCTCGGCACCGAGCGACGGCACCGCCACGATGACGCCGCCGTCCAGCCGCTCGCGCTGCAGGAAGGCATTCGCGGTCGGCGCCACCTCGTCCTGCCACACGCGCGTCGCGGTCGCGAGTCGCGCAGCGCGACGGTCCGCCGCCTCGCCGCGCTCCGTGCGATACACGGCCCACTCCTCCCGCAGCGCCGCCACGAAGCGCCCGAGGACGGCACGCTCCTGGGGCGTGGCGAGCACCGACGCCACCGTGACGGCGCCGAAGCGCGATTGCTTCGGGAGCTCGCCGATGCTCTCGCGGCCATCGCGCGCGACGCGTGCGAGCGCGTCCAGCATCTCCTCGGGATCGGCGGCCACGAAGTACAGCGGCACGAAGTGCAGGACCTCGAACGCGCTGTCGGCGACGAACGCCTCGCGGAAGCCGTCGGCCTCCCGCTCGAGTCGCGTCGTGGTGCGACCGGCGGCTTCCCGGACGCGCCGCACCTCGGAGGGATAGGCGGGGCGGTAGAGCGGTTGGGTCCCGAACCCCGTGAACCGGGCCAGGGCCAATCCATGGAACCAGAGGTCTGCCGTGGCCGATGACCGGACCACCCAGCGCGACTGCTGGGCGACGGCCGAGCCGGCCCACAGGCAGCCCACGAATCCGGCGAGCACGAGCCGACGAAGCAGCGGAGTGACGCGACGCACGACCGAAGTCCTTGGAGGAGCGGTGCCCGAATGCTAGCCGCAGCCCACGGGCGCGCCATCCCTCCACCGGCTGCATCCCGTACCGCCTCGTCCACGTATGGCTGCGAGCAACCATTTCCGCCGGTCCGATGTCTACGGACTGACGCAGGGACCGACCGAGCGCCCGGGAGCCAGGTGGACGACCAGCAGCTGATCGCACGCATTCGGGCGGGAGATCCGTCCGCGGAGCGCGCCCTGTACGACGGCCACGTGGATCGTCTGTACCGGCTCGTGTTCCGGTACGTGGGCGAGCCCGACGTGGCGGAGGACTGCGTGCAGGAGACGTTCATCCGCGCCTTCGAGAAGCTCGGCGACTTTCGCGGCGACTCCGCGCTCGGCACCTGGCTCGGCGCGATCGCCGTCTCGACGGCGCTGAACGCGCTGCGGAAGCGGAAGCGGGCCAGCGGCCGCGAGGCGGTCTGGGAGGAGGCGGAGACGGTGCCGGCCCCGCGGGTGCCCGGGGTGGACCCGGACCTCAGGGCCCGCCTGCACGAGGAGATCGATCGGCTGCCGGAGGGTTACCGGATGGTGTTCCTGCTGCACGACGTCGAGGGCTACACGCACGAGGAGATCGGCACGATGCTCGGCGTGCAGAGCGGCACCTCGAAGGCGCAACTCTTCCGCGCTCGGGCGCGGCTGCGGGATCGGCTCGCGGAATTCGTGAGGGACTGACCATGGACGAACTGGACGACAAGCTGCAGGACCTGGCCCGGGGATATCACGAGCCGCCGACGCCGTCCCGAGAGTTGATGTGGGCACGCATTCAGGCGAAGCGCGCACCGCCGGTGGAGCACCGACCCGACGTGCTGCCTCTCCGGCCGCGTCCCGTGCCGCCGGTGCGCCGCGCAGCGGCCTGGGCCGCCGGCATCGCCGCCGTCCTGCTGATCGGCTTCGCGCTCGGACGCCGCACCTCGCCCACGACGATCCCGGGCGAGATCGCGGTTGCACCCCGCTCCGCGGCCGGTGCGCCGGCCGGCGCGAATGCCGCGCTCGAGGTGGCCGCGCTGGCGCACCTGCGACAGGCGGAATCGTACCTGACGCTCTTCCGCGCCTCGGTGCGCTCCGGCGACACGGACGACCTCGCGGTCTCCACCGCGCGCGAGCTCCTCGCGAGCAACCGTTTCCTGGTGAACGCGCCGGCCACCGACCCGCAGATGCGCGCCCTGCTGCTGGACCTCGAGCTCGTGCTCGTGGGCATCTCGCAGCTGCAGTCGTCCGGCCGTCCCGAGGACATCCGACTGATCACCGACGGCCTCGACGAGGCCGGCATGCTGACGAGGCTGCGCACCGCGTCGCCCCGCGACTCACGGCCCCTCCCCACCGGAGTGCTCTAGATGCCCGCGTTTCCCGTTCCCGGCACCCATCTGATGATGACGGCCGCCCTGCTCTCGGCGCTCGCGATGGCCGCCGATGCCCAGGTGCCGCCGGCCGCGCCGGTCCCCCCCGCAGCCTACGCGCACTACGTCGCCCCGGCGCCGCGCGCGGTGCGGCCGGCCACGCCGATGGCCACGCGGTTGCCGGCCGAGGCGACGATCCAGGGCGACCCGGCGGACTCGCTCTACCGCAGTGCCCGCAGCGCCATGCAGCGCGGCCGGTTCCACGAGGCCGCCGAGATGATGCGGGACCTGCGCAAGCGCTACCCGAAGTCGGGCTACGTGGCGGACTCGTACTACTGGGAGGCGTACTCCCTGTCCCGCGTGGGCGGCAGCGCCGAGTTGCGCCAGGCCATGGCGGCGCTCGAGACGCAGGAGAGCAGGTACCCGAAGGCGGCGACGCGCGGCGATGCCCGCACGCTGCGCGCGGAACTGATGGCGCGCCTCGCCCGCGCCGGCGACGCGAACGCCGCCGAAGACCTGACGCGGGCCGCGATGGGTGCCGGCGCCCCGGTGGTGGCGCCCGCGCCCGCGGCCCGTCCCGCCCCGGCGCCACGGCCGGCCCGGCCCGCGGCGCCGGTGGTGGCTCGCGGGCGGGACTCCGACGAATGCGGCGAGGACGACGACGTCCAGGCCGCGGCGCTCAATGGCCTGATGCAGATGGACGCCTCGCGCGCGATGCCGGTGCTGAAGAAGGTGCTCGCGCGCCGCGATCCCGGCTCGGAGTGCCTCCGCCGTCGCGCCGTGTTCATCGTGTCCCAGCAGGCGACGGACGCCGCGCCGATCCTGCTCGAGACGGCGCGCAACGATCCGGATGCCGGGGTGCGCGGGCAGGCGGTGTTCTGGCTCTCTCAGGTGAACTCGGACGCGGCCGTGTCGGCGCTCGACTCGATCCTGCGACTGTCGAAGGACGCCGGGGTGCGGGAGAAGGCGATCTACGCACTCGGCCAGCAGGAGTCGCCTCGGGCGGCGCAATCACTGCGCGATCTCGCATCCAACGAGCAGGCACCGGCCGAACTGCGCGAGAAGGCGGTGTTCTGGATCGGCCAGCGCGACGACGCGGCCAGCCGCACCTACCTCCGCGACCTCTATCGGAAGACGTCGAACGCCGAGCTCAAGGAGAAGATCCTCTTCTCGGTGTCCCAGTCCAGCGACCCGCAGGCACGCCCCTGGCTCCTCGGCGTGGTGCGCGACCCGAAGGAACCGATGGAAGCGCGCAAGCGTGCCCTCTTCTGGGTGGGTCAGCAGGGTGCGACCGCCGCCGAGCTGTCGAGCCTCGGGAACCAGATCACCGAGCCGGAGCTCCGCGAGCAGATGGTGTTCGCGCTGGCACAGAGCAACGACCCGGCGGCCATCGACCGGCTGATCGAGATCGCGCGCTCGGACAAGGATCGCGAGATGCGGAAGAAGGCCATCTTCTGGCTGGGCCAGTCCGACGACCCGCGCGCCACCGACGTGCTCGCGAAGATCCTCACGGGGGAGAAATGAACCTGACGCATGGCGCGGCCCTGCTGCTCGCGGCCGCGCTGCTCGTCCCGGGGGCGGGCACGGCGCAGTCGCTGGAGCAGCGGGTGCTCGCGACGAGGAACGGTACGGTCCGCCTCAGCTACGCCACGAAGCCGGGCGTGTGCGGCAACGGCGATCGCGGCGTCTCGGTACGCAGCGGCCGGCAGGACGACTGGGAGGCCTCGTGCGAGGAGGGACCGGCGCGCGTCACCCTCCGCCTGGAGGATGGCGAGGTCGCCGACGTGACGACCCGGGTCGCCGGCCGCTGGCTGCCGAAGGAGGGCGTCACCGACCTCGGCACCGTACCGGCCCGGGACGCGGCGCAGCTCTTCCTCCGCCTGGCCCGGCGCAACAGCCGGGGTGCGGAGGACGCGATCTTCCCCGCCCTGATCGCCGACAGCACGACGGACCTCTGGCGCGAGCTCGTGGCGATCGCCCGCACCCCGACGCTGAGGACCGACGTGCGGAAGTCCGCCCTCTTCTGGGTGGGGCAGGAGGCGGCGGCCGCCGCCACGCGCGACCTGGCCGACGTGGTGGGCGACGACGCCATCGAGCGCGAGGTGCGCGAGTCGGCGGTGTTCGCGCTGTCACAGCGGCCGAAGGACGAGGCGGTGCCGGCCCTGCTGCAGGTGGCCCGCACGAGTCGCGACCCGAAGCTTCGCAAGAGCGCCATCTTCTGGCTGGGGCAGACGGACGACGAGCGGGCGCTGGCCTTCTTCGAGGACGTGCTCGCGAAGCCGTGAACCTGCACGCCGCAACGCAACGCAACGCGGGGCCTGGCTCCACGTTCGAGCCAGGCCCCGCGCCACGTACGACCTGCAGATCCCTACTTCGCTTCGCTGGCGTCGGCCTGCGTGGACCGGCTCGACACGCGCAGAGGGTAGTACCCCGCCGTCAACAGAGGTTCAACCACCCCGACGGCGTTCGCAGCGCATCACGCGGCCGAGCGGGTGACGTCCCGCGAACCCAACGCCGGCGGCTCGCGACGCAGCAGGATGGACGGCGCCTGCGGGCCGAAGAGCGGCTCCGCTCCGCGGCACTCGACGTATCCCATGAAGCGTCCGGTGTCGTCGTAGATGGCGCGGCGGGCGGCGGTTGTGAACGTGGGGCTCATCGTGTCCTCGCATCAGGCGGTTCATGGAGTTCGATGCCACGAACGCCGAAATGGTTGCAGCCCCTCCATCGGTCCCTACGAAACCGGCGTGAAAATGGTTGCGTCAGGATGGCAGCCTGAGCGCGCTGACAACCATTCCGTCCCTCTCGGCATCTAATCGCCGACACGTCGCTCGAGGGGTCCGTCATGCTGGCCGCCGCCCTGCTCCAGATCGCGCTCCTCACGTCGGTGGACACGGCGGCCGCCCGACGTGCGTCCCCGCCGGGGGACGCGGCGCTTACGGTGCATGCGCAGCGCATCGAGAGCGGCGTGACGATCGACGGTTACCTCAACGACCCGGCCTGGGCTACTGCCCGCACCATCTCCAGCTTCACTCAGCGTGAGCCGCAGGAAGGGAAGGACCCGACCCAGCGAACGGTCGTCCGGGTACTGTTCGACGACGGAAACCTGTACGTGGCCGCCGAGCTGTTCGACACGAGCCCCGATTCCATCATCTCCCTGCTCGAACGTCGCGACCGGTTCGTGAAGGCGGACCAGTTCATGGTCATGCTCGACCCCTACCACGACAAGCGCAGCGGCTTCTACTTCGGCGTGAACGCGGCCGGCACGCTGTACGACGGCACGCTCTTCAACGACGAGTGGGACGACGACTCGTGGGACGGCGTGTGGTCGGCGGCGACCACGCGCAACGCGCACGGCTGGGCGGTGGAGATGCGGATCCCGTTCTCCCAGCTGCGGTTCCGGCCGGGCGCGGCGCAGGTGTGGGGCATCAACTTCAAGCGGGAGATCGCCCGGCGGAACGAGCGCGACTTCCTGGTCTACACGCCCCAGAACGGAAGCGGCTTCGTGTCGCGCTTCCCCGAGCTGCTCGGCCTCGACGGGCTCGCGCCGCCGCGGCGGCTCGAGGTGACGCCCTACGCCACGATGCGGGCCGAGTACCTCGCCACGGCGAGCGGCAATCCGTACAACGACGGCTCCACCTACAAGCCGGGCCTGGGGGCGGATATCAAGATGGGCCTGGGTGCCAACCTCAACCTCACCGGCACGGTGAACCCCGACTTCGGACAGGTGGAGGTGGACCCGGCCGTGGTGAACCTGAGCGACGTGGAGGTCTTCTTCCCCGAGCGGCGGCCGTTCTTCGTGGAGGGGAGCAATACCTTCGAGTTCGGGTTTGGCGGGTCGAACAACTTCTGGGGCTTCAACTGGACGTCGCACAACTTCCTCTACAGCCGCCGCATCGGCCGGAAGCCCGCCGGCGGCCTGGAGACGTCCGACTTCTCCAGCTCACCGCTCGCCACGCACATCCTCGGCGCGGCGAAGCTGTCGGGGCGCATCGGCGCCTGGAACGTGGGCGGCCTGAGCGCGCTCACCAAGCGGGAATACGCGCGCCAGGCCAACCTCGACGGCACGACGTGGCAGACCGAGGTCGAGCCCACCACGAGCTGGAACGTGGTGCGACTGCAGAACGAGATCGCGGGCGGGCGGCAGGGCATCGGCGTCATCGCCACCGCGACGCAGCGCTTCTTCGGCGACGACGCGTTGCGCTCGGAGATGAACCAGGGTGCCTACACGGCCGGCATCGACGGCTGGAGCTTCATCGGGAAGAGCCGAACGTGGGTGGTGACGGGCTGGGCCGGCGGCAGCCTCGTGACCGGCCGGGCCGACCACCTGACGGCGGTGCAACGCGGCTCGGTGCACTACTTCCAGCGGCCCGACGCGCCGCACCTCAGCCTCGACTCCTCGGCCACCAGCCTCGCCGGCTGGGCCAGCCGGGTCAGCGTCAACAAGCAGAAGGGCAACGTGCTCTTCAACTCGGCCATCGGCGTCGTGAACCCGGGGTTCGAACTCAACGACCTCGGATTCCAGGGCCGGGCCGACCTGATCTCGTCGCACGCGGTGGCCGGCTACAAGTGGACGAAGCCCACCAGCTGGTACCAGCGCATCCAGATCAACAACGCCATCTTCTCCGCCTACGACTTCGGTGGCAACAATACCGCGCTCGGCGTGGCGCACTTCGGGAACATCACCTTCCCCAACTTCTACCGCACCTTCTGGAACGTCTTCTACAACGCCGAAGCCACCAACGTGCGCCGCACGCGCGGCGGCCCGGCGATGCTCAACCCCAACGGCATCGAGTTCGGCGCAGGCATGAGCTCGGACGACCGCAAGCGCTTCCAGTTCGGCGCGGACGGCAGCGTGAGCCGGTTCACGCAGGGCTTCGACCGGAGCTGGGGAGTGTCGACGTTCGTGGAGTGGAAGCCGACGCAGCGGGTGAAGCTTCGGCTGGGACCGAGCTACTTCCGCAACCGTGACGGCGCGCAGTACGTGAGCACGGCCGTGGACCCGCTCGCCACCGCCACGTACGGCTCGCGCTACATCTTCGGCGAACTGGACCAGCAGACGGTCTCGGCGGACATCCGGGTGAACTGGATCTTCACGCCGACGCTGAGCCTCGAGCTCTACGTGCAGCCGCTCATCTCGTCGGGCACGTACACCCAGCTCAAGGAGCTCGCGGCGCCGCGCACCTACGACTTCCTGCGCTACGGGGAGGACGGCTCGACGTGGGACCGCGACGCGGGCGTCGTGGATCCCGACGGCCCCGATGGGCCGGCGGCGCCGATCGCGGTGGGCAACCCCGACTTCACCTTCGCCTCGATGCGCGGCAACGCGGTGCTGCGCTGGGAGTGGTCGCCGGGCTCGACGCTGTTCCTGGTGTGGGCCCACAACCGCCAGAACAGCACATCCGTGGGGCGCTTCGCACCCGGCGAGGCGTTCGACGAGCTGCAGCAGATCCCCGCCGACAACGTGCTGATGGCGAAGCTGACCTGGTGGCTCAACCCCTAGCCGCCGCGCCGGATTAGATTTCCGGCCCATATGCGGCCGCCCCACGTCCTTCGCGTCCTTCCCCTCGTGCTCGCCCTCGCCTGCGGTCCGAAGGCGCCCCCTGCCCCGCAGGTGACGCTGGTCCCCGCGGGTGACACGCTGCTCGTTCCCTTCGCCGAAGCCACCGACGCGGCGTGGCTGGGCGGCACCCGCTGGGCGGTGCTGGCGCCCGGAGGTCCCGAGATCCGGCTGGCGGACTTCGAGAAGCAGGAGCTGCCGGCCCTCGGCGCGGGCACGGGCGAGCTCAAGTATCCGCTCTCGCTCTTCCTGGCCACCGACACGCTGCACGCCGCCGACTGGGTGAACCGCCGCCTCACGCTCTGGTCGCTCGACGGGACGTTCGGCCGTGCCGTGCCGGCGTTCGCGAACCTGCGTGGCGCGCTGCCGCGCGCGCGCGACGGGGCCGGCAACTTCTACGTGGAGCTGCGCCCCCAGGCCGGCCCCGACGGCAGCGGCAACCGCGACTCGGCGAGCGTGATGCGCGTGGCGCCCGGCGGCGCCGTGGACACGGTGGCGCACCTCGCCCCGCTCGACCTCGCCAAGGTGGCGAGTCCCTCGGGGGAGCGCTTCGAGCAGCGCGTCTTCAGCGGCACCGACCGCTGGGGCGTGCAGCCGGACGGCACGGTGTGGCTGGCGCGCGTCTACCACAACCGCGTCGACCGCGTGTCGCCGGACGGCCGGACGGTGAAGGGCTCGCCGCTGCCCGATCGGGTGCTCGAGGTGACGCGCGAGGATCGCGAGCGGTTCGTGGAGAAGTTCCCGCCCGAGCTGCGCGGCACGGCCGAGCAGCTGCCGTTCGCGCCCCTCAAGGCCGCCTTCACCTCGGCGTTCGCGGACGCGCAGGGCAACGTGTGGCTGGAGCGGAGCCGCGCCGTGAGCGACACGGTGCAGAGCTACCACGTCGTGGGGCCCGACGGGGCGCTCCGCTACATCGCCGTCGTCCATGGATTCCGTCGCATCATCGCCGCCAGCGACCGGGAGGCGCTCGTCGCCCTGCCCGTGACCGATGGCGTGCAACTGCAGCGGGCGCCCCTCGTGGCGCCGTCCTCACCCGCGGCGCCCTGAGCGCCGCCATTTCCGCAGGAGTCTTCCCAGTGCCGTTCCGTTTCCGGGGCCTCGCGCTCCTCTCGCTCGCCGTCGGCTGCTCGGCGTCGGCCCAGCCGCGCAAGGACGCCGCGACGGACACCACGTCCACCGGTGGCGCCACCGCGCTCGCCGTGGACACGAAGCTGCCGGTGACGTTCGGCGCGGTGAGCAACGTGGTCGAATTCGCCGGCGGACGCGTGGCGTTCGCCGATTCGCGCGAGCGCCGCTTCCACGCCGCCGACTTCGCGAGCGGCAAGGTGGACACGCTCGGCACGCGCGTCGACTCGGTGAAGGCCGACGACGGCAGCTATCGCCTGCCCGGGTGGGTGGCGCGGCTCGCCAACGACACCCTCGCGCTGGTGGACTTCGCCGCCATCCGCACCACGCTCTGGACGCCGGCGGGCGCCTTCGTGCGCACGCTGCCGCTGCCGCCGGTGGGCGGCCCCACGCCGGTGATGGCGTACGACACGCTCGGCCACGCCTACAAGGCCGACCTCACCAGCGTCCTCGGCGGCTCGACGCCCGGCGCCACCGTGCGACGCGACAGCCTGCCGATCCTGCGCATCACGCTCGCGACGGGCGTCACCGACACCGTGGCCTACCTGGGCGGGCCGGACTTCGGGCTCGCCACGTTCGGCGAGCAGACGCAGGAAGTGGCGAAGGTGTTCGGCCCCACCGACGCGTTCGGTGTGACGCCGGACGGGCGCATGTGGGTGGCGCGCGCGCGCACGCACTCGGTGGACTGGCGCGCCGTCGACGGCTCGTGGACGCGGGGCGCGCCGCACGAGTGGAAGAAGATCCCCGTCACCGAGGCCGACAAGCAGAAGATCATGGACCGGCTCAAGGAGCGCGGGCTGCCGACGGGGCTGAAGATCGTCTTCCCGTTCGCGGAGACGAAGCCGTCGTTCGAGGTGGCGTTCGGGCTGCCGTCGGGCGAGGTGTGGCTGCAGTACAGCCGCGCGAACGACGACGAGGCGATGCGCTACGCCGTCGTGGGCACGGATGGGCAGTACAAGCGCGAGGTGTCGGTGCCGGCCGGCATCCAGATCGTGGGCTTCGGCCGGAGCGGCGCGGCCTACGGCATCACGAAGGAGACGGACGGACGCCGCGGCCTGGTGCGGCTCACTCCGGCGCCGTGACCTCCGGCGCGTCGGGCGGCGGAGCCTCGCTCCGCTGCTCGGCGCGCAGCGCGCGTCCCTCCTCGTACCACCGGCGGGTGATCTCGCCCGCCAGCTCCCGGTTCCCCAGCCCGAAGGCGAGGCCCGCCGCCAGCGCCACCGCGCCGAGGATGAGCGTGAAGGCGCTGGTGACGATGTCCTCCGACACGCCCACCTGCTGCAGGGCCATGAAGGCGGCGATGAGCACCACCACCCACTTGGCCACGCGCGCCACGGTGGGCACGCCCGCCACGCGCCCCGCCGACGCCACGATCAGCGCGCGCAGGAACTCGCCCACGATCATGCCGAGGATGACGATCACGCTCCCCGCGATGAGGGTGGGGAGGAAGGCGAGCATCTGGCCGAACATCGCGTTGATGCTCTCGAGGCCGAGGGCCGCGCTGGCGAGCAGGATCACGACGAGCATCACGAGCCAGAAGAGGAGGCGGCCGGCGGCGTGCACGGGATCGAGCCGCGAGCCGGTGCGGCTGACGAACTCGTCGATGCCCTGCTCCTTCGCGACGCGGTTGAAGTCGAGGCGCGAGAGGGTGGCATCGGTCCAGCGGCGCAGCTGGCGCGCGACGAGGTAGCCGGCCGTCAGGATGAGGATGGCGGCCAGGAATGCGGGCGCGACGTAGAGGATCTGCTCCACGCCGTAGCGCAGCCGTTCGAGAAGCTCGTTCACTGCGTGACCTCGATGACGAGTTTGCCCAGTTGCTCGCCGGCGGCGAGCCGGCGGAAGGCGTCGGGCGCGCGCTCGAGCGGCACCACCATGTCGACACGCGGCCACAGCACGCCCGTCGCGGCGAGCGCGACGATGGCCGCGAACTCGGCGCGGCTGCCCATGGTGGACCCGAGCAGCGACCACTGGTGCCAGTACAGCCGCCGCACGTCGAGCGCGACGTGCGGCCCGCCGGTGGCGCCGCAGGTGACGAGCCGCCCGCCGCGCCGGAGGGCGCGCAGCGAGCTGGGCCAGGTGGGCTCGCCGACGCTGTCGGCGACGACGTCGGCGCCGCGATTGCCGGTGGCCGCGCGCACGGCCGCCACCACGTCGCCGGTGCGGTGGTTCACGACGTGGTCGGCGCCATCGGCCTGGGCGGCGGCGAGCTTGGCGTCGCTGCCGCTCGTGACGATGGTGGCGGCGCCCAGGTGTCGCGCGATCCGCAGCACCGCCTGCGACACGCCGCCGCCGATGCCCCAGCCGAGCAGCGTCTCGCCCGGTTGCAGCCGCGCGCGCGTGACGAGCATGCGCCAGGCGGTGAGCGTGGCGAGCGGGAACGCCGCCGCCGTGGCCCAGGGCATGTCGGGCGGCACCGCTGCCAGGTTGGCCTCGGGCACCACCACGAACTCCGCCATGGTGCCGTGCCGATGCTCGCCCAGCAACTGGAACGCCGGGCAGAGCGACTCCTCGCCCGAGCGGCATTCCGCGCACGTGCCGCACGAGAGGCCGGGGTTGATCATCACGCGGTCGCCAGGGCGCACGGCGGTGACGGCGGCGCCCACCTCGTCCACCACCCCGGCGCCGTCGGCCCCGACGACGTGGGGGAACTGATAGGCCACCCCGGGCAGGCCCCCGGCCACGAACAGATCGAGGTGGTTCAGGGCGGCCGCCCGGACCCGGACGCGGACCTCGTGGGGACCGCGAATCGGCGGCACCGGCACCTCGGTCAGGGCCAGATGCTCCAGCCCGCCGGTGCCGGTGAGTGCAACCGCTCGCATGAGAAATCCCGAGACCGGTGTCATCGGGCCGCGTTCAGGTGGTGAGGGTGCACGAAGGTGCAACGTCGCCAAGTATACGGCGTGCGGCGCCCGCTTGCAGAGCGGGGGAAGTCGTGCATCTTAAGACACAAGTTCAGACAATAGGGGCTTTGCGCCTCGACTGGCGGCGAGTCACGCCGCGCATATCGACCAGAGGAGCGAACGATGGACGAGTTCGAGTCGGGCTGGCAGAGCGCGGGCTGGATGGACGAGCTGCCGGGCGCCAGCGAGCCGGTCGCCCCGCCTCCGCCGCCCCCGCCTGCCCCCGTGGTCGTGCTCACCACGAATCCCGAGGTCGTCGCCGCGGTCCGGAAGGCCGTCCGGAAGTCGGCGAAGAAGGCCGTCCGCCAGGCGAAGGTGGCCAAGGCCAAGAAGGCCGTGAAGAAGGCCGTGGCCAAGGCCGCCGTGAAGTCGCGGGTGCGCCGGGCGAAGAAGGCGGTGAAGAAGGCCGTCCGGAAGGTCGTGCGCCGCGCGAAGGTGGCCCGCGCCAAGAAGACCGTCAAGAAGGCGGTGGCGAAGGTGAAGGTGCGTCGGGCGGTGAAGAAGACGGTCCGCAGCGCCAAGAAGACCGTCAAGCGCGCCAAGAAGGCCGCCCGCGCCCGGCGCTGAGCCGCGGCCGGTACGAGTCCCCGAACGCCCCGGCCCGAGCGCCGGGGCGTTTGATATTCGGCCCATCCAGCCCAAGTCCATGTCGAAAAACGCTTTAGTCCTAGCCGCCGTACTGCTGTCCGCCTGCCGGCCGGGCCCGAAGATCGTGGTGGATCCGTCGCCCACGGCCCTCGATCCGGTCCGGCTGACGGAGGTGCTCCAGCTCCAGTTCCGGGACCTCACCGCGGCGTGGAACCGGGGCGACCTCGACACCTTCATGGCCGTGTACACGGAGGACGCGACCTTCGTGGACGGATACCGCCCGAAGCGGGGAAATGCATGGATCCGGTCGCACTACCAGGCCATGTTCGCCCCGGGTGCGAAGCGCGATAGCCTTGACCTGCAAGAGTTTACGGCCCGCCCGCTGTCGCCCACCCTGGCCCTGGTGACGGCCCGATATGTGCTTTATCGGGGGTCGGATACCACGGCTCGCGGGCCGTTCACCGTCGTCATGGAGGAGCGCACGGATGGCTGGAAGATTCTGCACGATCACTCCTCCAGCGATCCGCGCTAGCCTCGCCGCCCTGCTCGCCTTCGTCACCCTCGCCGGTTGCCATCGCAAGCCGGCGGACGGCGTGGCGCTGGTGGGCGTGGCGGTGTTCGACGGTGTCTCGCCCTACCTGAAGCGCGACATGGTGATCGTGGTCCGGAAGGATACGATCGCCGCCATCGGCACCCGCTCCTCGGTGGAGATCCCCAAGGACGTGCCGGTCATCGACATGAAGGGGAAGTACGTCATCCCCGGCCTGATCGACGGCCACGTGCACGTGCAGCCGTGGACGCTCGACCGCTTCGTCGCCGAGGGCGTGACGGCGGTGCGCGACGTCCACGGGCAGCTCGACACGATCATGCACCTGCGCGAGCAGGCGCAGCTCAACAGCTACCTCTCGCCGCGCATCTACGCCGCGGGCGCCATGATCGACGGCGCGCCGGCGACATACGGCGACGCGTTCGCGGTGAAGGACGGCCCCGAGGCCCGGAAGGCCGTCGACAAGCTCGCCGTCACCGGCGTCGACTATCTCAAGGTCTACACGAACCTCGACGAGCCGCTGCTGCGCGCCGTGCTCGACGAGGCGAAGACGTTCGGCCTCAAGGTCTCCGCGCACCTGGGCGGGGTGGATGCGCTCACGGCGGCGGAGATGGGCGTGTGGTCCATCGAGCACATGAGCGGCGTGCCCGAGGCGGCGAAGGCCGATCCGAAGCTCGACGCGGCGTACAAGGTGGGCTTCTTCGCCGGGTGGACGGCCTTCGAGCGCGCGTGGGCCGGCCTCGACTCGGCGTCGCTCGCCCGCGTGGCGGAGCGGCTCGTCGCCGAGAAGGTGACGCTGATCCCGACGCTCGTGCTGCACGACACCTTCAGCCGCCTCGACGATCCCGCGCTTGCCGCGGACTCGGCGCTGCGCGCGGTGCCCGACTCGGAGATCGTGCGCTGGAACGTGCCGGGCATGGTGCGCCGCGCCGGCTGGACGCAGGAGGACTTCGCGGCGTTCCGCGCCTCGCGCGCCAACCAGGACCTCTTCGTGCGGCTGTACCGCGCCGTCGGCGGGCGGGTGGTGGCGGGGACCGATGCGGCGAACCAGATGCTGATTCCCGGCACGAGCCTGCATCGCGAGCTCGAGCTGCTCGTGGCGGCGGGTTTCCTGCCGAGCGACGCGCTCTACAGCGCCACCCGGGACGCCGCCCGGCTCCTTGGCGCCGACTCGATCGGCGTGCTCTCGGTGGGCCGGAAGGCCGACCTCGTGATCCTCGGCGCCGACCCGGTGCTCGACATCCGGAACCTCCGGACGGTCGAGCAGGTCATGCTGCGGGGCCACCTCCTCCCGTCCGACTCGCTTCGCAAGCAGTATTAGCGCGTGCAATTCACGCGCATCGTGCTGGGCTGGCTTGCCGCCGGCCTGGTCTTCCTCGTCGCCGACCTGCTCCGTGCGCGCCTGACCGGCGCCCGTGGGAGCGCGCCCCGCTGGGCCCCCTTCGCGGAGGCGCTGCCGTTCACCCTGCTGCTGGCGCTCTGGCTCGCGAGCCTGGGACGCGGGATGTGGCCGCTGGTGCTCGTGCTGCTGGCGCTGGCGATCGAGGCGCCGGGTCGGGTCGGGGAGCTGGCGAAGGGGGAGAAGGCGGGGCGGGTGGCGAAGCGGGTGGTGCCGACGGTGGCGAAGGTGCTCGTGGCGGGGGTGGTGTTGCGGTTGATTCTGTAGAGCCCCTGCTCATTGCGAGGCCCCGCAGGGGCCGAAGCAATCCGGGTGCATGGAGCGGGACCCTGTGCGCGCGCACGGAGTCCCGCGCCTTGCGTCTGGATTGCCTCGTCGCTCGCTGCGCGCGCTCCTCGCAATGAGCAGCGGGGTGTGCCGACGTCGCTTCAGCGACAGCCAGCCGAGTCGCGGCTTCAGCCGCGGACTCCCACTCCGCGCCAGATCCCCTACCCGATCACCCCCACCGCCCGCAGCACCCACCACGCACCCACCACGATCCCCGCCGTCCCGACGATGCGCGCCGCGCGGCGGCCCCAGACCAGCGAGCGCTCGGCGGCCTGGCGCATGGCGTACGCCGCGGCCATCGCGAAGAGCGTCATGGCGGCGGTGACGCCGACGCCGAACATCACCAGGTAGCCGAGGCCCACCGGGAGGCTCTGCAGCATCGTCACGGGGACGAGGGCCACCACCGCGCTCGTGCCGGCGAGGCCGTGCATCAGGCCGACGAGGGTGATGCCGCCGTGCTCGTGCCCGGCGTGGGCGTGCGGGTGCGGATGGTCGTGGTGGTGATGGTGGTGATGGACGGGCGCCTCGTGCGGCGCATGGCCATGCTCGTGCTCGTGGGGATGCGCGTGCGGGTGCGCGTGGGCGTGCGCCGGCTCGTGGGCGTGCGCATGGGCGTCCGCCTTGGCGTCGTGCGCGTGCACGTGCGCGTGCCCGCCGTGCTCCTCCGGCGTGTGCAGGTGGAGCCGCGCCGCCGAGCGCCAGGCCCAGAGGCCGAGGCCGACGAGCATGAGGCCCACGACGGCTTCGCCCGCGGCGTCGAAGCGTGCCGGCAGCTTGAGGCCGGTGGCGAGCAGGAGGCCGCCGGCGAGCAGCACCGCGATGGAGTGGCCGAGGCCCCAGCGCGCCCCGAAGCCGGCGGCCACGGCGAGCTTCGGCCGGCGGGTGACGAACGTCGTCACGGCGAGCATGTGGTCGATCTCCAGCGCATGCAGGAAGCCCAGCACGCACGCGGTCCCCAGCACCACCAGCGTCTCCACCCGATGTCTCCTCGCGCTATGTTGTGGGCATGAGCGACCATCACCTCGACCAGCGGCCGCGCATCCGGCTCACGAGCCTGTCGCACGGCGCCGGCTGAGCCTGCAAGCTCGGGCTCTCCGAGTTGACGCACGTGTTGCGTCACGTCCCGCAGGTCACCGATCCGAACGTTCTCGTGGACGCCTCCACGCGCGACGACGCGGCCGTCTACCGGCTGTCGCCCGAGCGCGCGCTGGTGGCCACGACGGATTTCTTCACGCCCATCGTGGACGACGCCGCCACCTGGGGCGCCATCGCGGCCGCGAACGCGCTCAGCGACCTGTATGCCATGGGCGCGACACCGCTCTTCGGCCTCAACCTCGCGGGCTGGCCCCGCGAGACGCTGCCGCTCGAGCTCCTCGGCGAGGTGCTGCGTGGCGCGGCGGAGGTCTGCGCCCGCGCGCGCTGCCCCGTGCTCGGCGGGCACACCATCGACGACGCCGAGCCCAAGTTCGGCATGGCGGTCATCGGCGAGGTGCACCCGGACCGCATGCTGGTGAACAGCGCGGCCGGTCCGGGCGACGTGCTGGTGCTCACCAAGCCCCTCGGCACCGGCATCCTCGCCACGGCGCTCAAGCGCGACGCGATCGACGAGGCCGGCCTCGCCCCCGCGGTGCGCAGCATGACGACGCTCAACGAGGGCGCCATGCGCGCGGCACTCGAGTGCGGCGTGCGCGCGGCCACCGACGTCACCGGCTTCGGCCTGCTCGGTC
>DASUOW010000192.1:0-7562 GCA_036276435.1 Gemmatimonadales bacterium | reverse complement strand
CGAGGCCGCGGCGGCGGCCGGTGACGGCGAGAAGGGAGTCGGGTGATGCGCGCCAGGTCGTTCACCGATCTCTTCATCCGCCACCCCGTGCTGGCGGCGGTCGTCAATCTGGTCCTGGTGCTGGTCGGCTGGCGGGCGCTCACGGGTCTGCCGGTGCAGCAGTATCCGCAGGTGGAGAGCTCCTCCGTCGTCATCACGACGGTGTACTTCGGCGCCAGCGCCGAGACGGTGCGCGGCTTCCTGACGACACCCATCGAGCGCGCGGTGTCGGCGATCTCCGGCGTGGACTACGTCGAGTCCACCAGCCGCGCCGGCGTCTCGACCGTCACCGTCCACCTCAAGCTCGACCACCCGAGCACCACCGCGCTCGCCGAGGTCACGGCGCGGCTGCAGCAGGTGCGCAGCGAGCTGCCGCAGGAGGCCGAGCCGCCGGCGGTCGAGGTGCAGCGGGCCGACCGGCCGTACGCGTCCTTCTACCTCAGCTTCTCGTCCAGCGAGCGCGGCGTGCCGGCGGTCACCGACTGGCTCGTGCGCACGCTGCAGCCGCAGCTGGCGACGATCGAGGGCGTGCAGCGGGTGACGATCGAGGGCGGACAGCAGCTGGCGATGCGCGTCTGGATCGATCCCACGCGGCTCGCGGCCCTCGGCCTCGCCCCGGGCGACGTCTACGCCGCGCTGCAGCGCAACAACTACCTCGCCGCGGTGGGCCAGACGAAGGGCGACCAGGTGCAGGTGAACCTGCTGGCCAACACCGACCTGCGCACCGTGCAGGAGTTCAGCGACCTGATCGTCGCCGAGCGCAACGGCGCCGTCGTCCACCTGCACGACGTGGCGCGCGTCGAGCTCGGCGCCGAGGAGGCCACGTTCGTCGCCAAGTACGGCGAGAAGGAGGGGGCCTACCTCGGCATCTGGACGCAGATCGGCGTCAACGAGATCGACGTCTCGCACCGGCTGAAGGCGGAGATGGAACGCCTGCGCCCCACGCTCCCGCCGGACATCGACATGCAGATGGCCTACAACGGCACGATGTTCATGGAGAGTGCGCTCGAGGAGATCAGCAAGACCCTCGGCGAGACGATCCTGATCGTCGCCGTGGTGGTGTTCCTCTTCATGGGCTCGGTCCGCACGGCGCTCGTCCCGCTGGTGGCGATGCCCATCTCCCTCGTGGGCGCGGCGATCGTGATGTGGGCGGCGGGCTTCAGCCTGAACCTGCTCACCATCCTGGCGATCGTGCTCTCGGTGGGCCTCGTCGTCGACGACGCCATCGTGGTGGTGGAGAACGTCGAACGGCACGTGCGCGAGGGACGGACACGCATCGACGCGGCGCTCATCGGCGCGCAGGAACTCGTGGGGCCGGTGCTCGCGATGACCGTGACGCTCGCGGCCGTGTACGCGCCCATCGGCTTCCAGGGCGGCCTCACCGGCACGCTCTTCCTCGAGTTCGCCATCACGCTCGCGGCGGCGGTGGTCGTCTCCGGCATCGTGGCGGTGACCCTCTCGCCGGTGATGAGCAGCCGGTTCGTGAACGAGCATGGCCACGAGACCCGGCTGACCCGCCTCGTGAACCGCGGCTTCGAATGGGTGCGGGCGCGCTACGTCCGGCTGCTCGATGGCGCGCTCGGGATCCGCTGGGCGGTCGTGGCCGCGGCGGTGCTGGTGATGCTGGCTGCGGTCCCACTGTTCCAGGGGAGCCGGCGGGAGCTCGCCCCGGTCGAGGACCAGAGCCACATCAGCTTCTTCATGCAGGCGGCGCCCGACGCGTCGCTGGCGGCCACCGACCGTGCCACGCGCGACGTGGTGCGCGCGGTGGAGGCGTTCCCCGAGGCGAAGTTCATGTGGTCGCTCTCGGCCAACTGGGGCGCCTTCGGCGGCATGCTGACGCAGGACTGGCGCACGCGGGACCGCTCGACCGAGCAGATGCTCCCCGAGCTCTACGGAGCCGTCTCCCGGATCCCGGGCGTGCAGGTGTTCCCGCGCCTCGACCCCCCGCTCCCGACGCCGGGGCAGTACGACGTCGAGCTGGTGATCCAGAGCGACGCGCCGCCCGAGCAGCTGCTCCAGACGGTGGGCCAGATCGTGGGGGCGGGCTGGCAGAGCGGGAAGTTCCTCTACGTCGATACCGACCTGAAGATCGACCTGCCCGAGGCGCGCGTCGTCATCGACCGCGCGAAGGTGGCGGACCTCGGGCTCGACCTCGCGAGCGTCGGCCGCGAGCTCGGCACGCTGCTGGGTGGAGGGTACGTGAACCGGTTCAATTATTACGACCGGAGCTACAAGGTCATCCCGCAGATCGGCGAGTCCGACCGCACCACGGTGGGGCCGCTGCTCGATCTGAAGATCAAGACACCCAGCGGCGCGCTCGTCCCGGTGAGCACCTTCACCCGGATCGAGTCGAGCACCGCGCCGCGCACGCTGCAGCGGTTCCAGCAGCGCAACGCCGTCCGCGTCTTCGGCGGCGTGCAGCCCGGCGTCACCAAGGAGGAGGGGCTCCGCGTCCTGGAGGCCGCGGCCGCTGCGACCGGCGACCCCGGCATCGTGCTGGACTATGCCGGCGAGTCTCGGCAGATCCGCCGCGAAGGCTCGGCCCTCACCGTGACGCTCGGCTTCGCGCTGGTCCTCATCTACCTGGTGCTGGCCGCGCAATTCCAGAGCTTCCGCGATCCGCTGATCGTGCTGCTCGGCTCGGTGCCGCTGGCGATCTCCGGCGCACTGGTGTTCAGCTACCTCGACCTGACGACCATCAACATCTACTCGCAGGTGGGCCTGATCACGCTGGTGGGGCTGATCGCGAAGAACGGCATCCTCATCGTCGAGTTCGCCAACAAGCTGCAGGAGCAGGGCAAGGCGAAGCTCGAGGCGCTGCGCGAGGCGGCGGGCACCCGGCTCCGGCCCGTGCTGATGACGTCGGTCGCGACGGTCTTCGGGCACCTGCCGCTGGTGTTCGTCACGGGGCCCGGCTCCCAGGCACGCAACTCCATCGGCATCGTGCTGGTGACCGGCATGATCGTGGGCACGATCTTCACCCTGTTCGTGGTGCCGGTGTTCTACGCCCTGATCGCGGCGGACCACCAGGCCCGGACCGCCGAGGAGGGCATCGCCCTTCCGGCGGCCGGCGTGACGTCGGAGGACCTCGCCCGTGCGTGATCGCGTCATCGCGGCACTCGCCGCACTGCTGGTGGGCGCGGCTTCGGTCGCGCACGGATTCCAGGAATCGCCGGCCCAGTCGGCCGCGATGGATCTCGAGCACTGGCGCCGGCTCGGCGACACGACGCTCATCCGCCTCATCGACGAGGCGCTCGTCGCCAACCTCGATCTGCAGGTCGCGGAGGCCCGCGTGCGCTCGGCGCGCGGCGCGAAGAGCGGCGCGACATGGGAGCTGCTGCCGCAGGGTCAGGTCAGCGGCAGCTTCACGCGCCGCCGCTTCGCAGGCGGGAGCTTCCCGGGCGTGAGCGGCCGCCTGCCGGACGAGAGCCTGTGGGACGTGGGCGCCGAGGCCGCCTGGGAGCTCGACGTGTTCGGCCGGCTCCGCTCCGGCGTGCGGGCGCAGGGCGCGCTGGTGGAGGCGAGCGAGGCCGATCGGCGCGCCGTGCAGGTGGCGATCGCCGCCGAGGTGGCACGTGCCTACTTCGACCTGCGCGGTGCGCAGGAGCAGCTCGAGGTGGCGCGGCGCAACAGCGCGAACCAGCAGCGCACGCTGGCGCTGACCCGCGAACGCCTCGATGCGGGACGGGGCACCGCGTTCGATACCGAGCGCGCGACCGCGCAGCTCGCGGCGACGCGTGCGTCGATCCCGCTGGTGGAGGCGATGGCGGCCGCGGCGACGTACCGCATCGGCGTCCTGCTGGGCCAGACACCGACCGCGCTCGCCGCCGAACTCGCGACCATCGAGGCGCTGCCCGCCTTCCCGGATTCGATCGAGGTCGCGGACACGCAGGCGATCGTGGCGATGCGGCCCGACGTGCTGGCGGCGGAGCGCTTCGCCGCCGCGCAGTCGGCATTCGTGGGCGCGGCGAAGGCGGAGTACCTCCCGCGGCTCCGGATCGGTGCCGCCGTGGGCCTGCTGGCGCCGGATCCGAGCGGACTCGGCGACGAGGGCAGCTTCCGCTACGCCGTGGGGCCGGTGGTGACCTGGCCGCTGCTGAGCTTCGGGCGGATCCATGCCACGGTCTCCCAGGCGCGGGCCGCGGAGGATGCGGCGCGCGTGGAGCAGCGGCAGGCCGTGCTGGCCGCGCTGGAAGACGTGCAGAACGCGCTCACGCGCTACCGGGCGGCGCGCAGCCGCGCGGTGGAGCTGACGGCCTCGAGTGGCGCCAGCCGCAATGCGGCCGAGCTCGCGCGCATGCGCTACGCCGAGGGCATCGCGGACTTCCTGCAGGTGCTCGACGCCGAGCGCACGCAGCTCGAGTCGGAACGGCTGCTCGCGCTGGGACGAACCGACGTGGCGACAGCCTACGCAGGACTCTACAAGGCCTTCGGTGGACGCTGACCGGCCTCATGCCGGGGGTGGCTGTCCTGGGCGTCGCCGCGGGCGCAGGCCGCGGCGGCGCGCTACTCCAGGTACTGCGCCCCGCCCCTGCCCGTCACGATCAGCGGCTGTCCGCTCGTGGACATCGCCACGCGAGGGTGGTTCCAGGTGGTCGAGGCGCCGCCCAGGCTCTTCGCCCGCCAGTTGGACGCGGCGGTACACGCAGCGCGGCAGGTGGCGAGCAGCGACGACCCGGCGACGAGGGCGAGCCGGCCCCGCGCCGTCGCAATCCCGGGTGAGTGGCCGGCCGTCGTCACGGGCAGCGTCACGCGCTGCCACTGGCCGGCCTCCCCGCACTCCCGCTGGCATGTGGCGTACACGAGCTGGGTACTCGCGGCCTGAAATGCTGCGTGCCGCACCCCATCCACATCCACGGCGATTGCCGTGCCCCCGCTCGGCTGCGCCGACTCCAGCAGCGTCCCGACCTGCCACGCCGCCGTCGACAGGCAGACAGCCACGCACTCCGCGACCACGATCGAATGGGCCGTGCCCTGCCCGCGAAGGATGACGGACAGCGTGCCGCTGCCGGCGACGGCGAGGTCGACGTCCTGCACGCCCTGAAGCGGCACCGGCAGCGCGACGGAGGCCCAGTCGGCGGTGGTCGCGCATGTCACGGCGCAGGTCGCGTAGCGGAGCCCGCCGTCACCCCAGTCGCTGTACACGACGTGCAGCCGTCCCGCGGCATCGCTTCGGATCGCGCTCCAGAGTCCGGGATTGGCGCTCGTGTCCACGTCGGCCCGGGTCCAGTTCGCGGCCGCCTCGCAGCTCCCCGCGCAGGTCGCGTAGCGAAGGGTCGTCGTGGCGAGGATCGGGTACGTCACGTGCACGCGTCCCTGCGCGTCGACGGCGATGCTGCCGGTGGCGAGGGCCGACAGCGGGACCGATTCGACCACGGCCGACGCCCACGCGCCCGCGCTGCCGCAGTCGGCCGTGCGGCACGTGCCGTAGGTGACCGTCCCGGCGGACGCGTCGATGCTGAGCACGTGCCGGCCGCCCTCCGCATCGAGCGCGATCCATTGGCGCAGCGAGGCGCTCGCGGGCACGATGTCGGCGACGCGTGGCGCGCGCGTGGCGAACGTCACCGACTGCGCCGTGGCGAGCTTCTCGCCCCCGGTTCCCTGCAGCGAGGTGGTCAACTCGAGGACGTACTCCTGCCCAGGCAGCATCGCCACGTCCATCGAGAACGTGCGGCGGTCGCCGACCAGCGTGAAGACCGGCGTCAGTGCCACGCCGTTCTCGGAGAGCGTCACCGCCCCGAGGACGAGTGGTATCGGCTCCAGCGGCACGTCGGCCTGCACCTGCACCGTCGGCCACAGCAGGTCGACCGTTCCGTCGGCCGGCGAGATGCTCACGATGCTGAGCGTGTCGGTTGAAGCGACCGGCGGAGGCGTCGGACCGCCGCTGGAGGAGTCGGCGCCGCACGCGGTGGACAGCGCGACCAGGATGCAGACGGCAAGCTGCATGGCGCCTCCGTGACCAGCGCGCCGAGCGAGCTCGACGACGCCCGACAAACGCACTCGATGCATCGTGAGCAGGCGTGTCTACGGCGTGAGCGGCGTCGGGACCCTCGACGGCCCGAGCCGCACCACGAACAGCCCGCTGTTGAAGTCGTTCACGTAGGCCAGCCCGTCCTTCACCACCACGCCCCACGTCATCGGCGCGTTCGGGAGGTGCCCGCCCGGATCGCCCGTCATCACGCTCGCGATCTCGCGGCCCTGCGCCTTGAGGTCGCCGCGCAGCTCGCCGGAGACGTCGAAGGCGTGGAAGCCGCCGTTGTACGCGCCGAGGTAGAGCGTGTCCCCGGCCACCCACACGTTGTGCACCCCGCCGTACTCGGGCTCGTACCACGCCACCGACTTCGGATGCTCGAGATCCGACACGTCGAGCACCTGCAGCCGGCCGTACGCCTGCGCCGGCCGGCCCGCGAAGAGGTCCTCGGCGCTCCGGTTGCTGAACACCTCGTCGGCGATGAACACGTACTTGCCATGCCGCCACGCCGTGTGGGTGCCGCGGATGAAGCCCGGGCCCCCCTCCTGCTCCACCACACGGTAGAGCGAGTCGAGCGCGTACTTGTACTGCGACACCAGTTGCGGGCTCGACGGGCTGCCACCCTTCACGCCGTTGCCGACATCGAGGATGACCAGGCCGTCGTCCCACCACGCCCCGTAGAGCAGCCCGTCGCGCACCTCGAGGTCGTGCAGGTAGCGCCCGGCGTCGACGCGGGGCGTCTTCCAGCGCGCCACTTCCCTGGGACGCGCCGGGTCGTTGATGTCAATGATGTGCACCGCGCCCGTCGCATCGTTCGTGAGGTAGACGTGCGTGCCGTGCTTCGGCTGGGTGTAGACGTAGGCGGAGTGCACGCCGCCCGTGACGCCCTCGGTGAAGTCCGCGACGACCTTCGGATGAAGCGGGTCGTCGAGCGTGGCGATGACGATGCCGTTCTTGCGGTCGGGTGCGTTCTCGCGCGTGAAGACGAGCAGCGTGCCCCGTTCGTCCGTCATGATGTCGTTGATGTGCCGCGCGTTCGTCATCACCGAGTCGACGACGCGCGGGTTGCCGGGGTCGGTGATGTCGAGCGTGTAGAACCGGTCGCCGCTCATCGCGGTGCCGAGGTAGGCCACCTTCCCGTTCGGGTGGACCCAGACCTCGGACGTGAAGAACTCCTTCCGCGGGAGCTTGCCCAGCACCTCGGCCGGACGGCGCACGGGCCGGTCCCCGGCCACGACGGTGGTGCTCGCCGCGCGGTCGCCCAGCGTGGCGGTCAGGGTGTAGGTGCCGGCCTCGTACGGGACGAAGGTGCCATCCGGCTCGAGGTGACCCTGCCCCGGCGCGAACGACCACACCGGCGCGAGGCCCGACACGGGACGGCCGGCGCCGTCACGCGCCGACAGCGTGAGCTGCACCACGTCGCCGCGACGCACCCGGGCCGCGCTCGCCTCCACCGACAACGACGCGGGCACCGACGCCAGGACCTCGACCGGCACCGTCGCGCGGGCCGCGCCCGCCTGCGCCGTCAGCGTCGTCCTGCCGCCGCGTC
>DASUOW010000191.1:0-6235 GCA_036276435.1 Gemmatimonadales bacterium | reverse complement strand
GCCGCCGCCATCGACGCCACCCGCACTGCCTACTCGCGGCCGCCGCGGCGCAGCGTCACGGCGTACTGCCCGTCGCGTGGCGGCAGGAGGAGCGGAAGGAAGACGTCGATCGCCTCGTACTGCTTGCGATGGCGGAAGTCGAGCAGCGCGCGGCGCTTGCCGTTGTCCTCGCCGTCGCCGCGGAGGTAGGGCAGCAGCTGCGCGACGATGCGCTCCGTGGGGACGCCGTTCACCGCGACGACCGTGTCGCCCGGCAGCACCGCCGCCGCCGCCGAGCGGGTCACCACCCAGCGGTCGGCGGGCGTGAGCGCGTACTCGAACGGGATCTTGTCCTCGCCATCTGTGAGCCAGCGGTGCACCGGCATGGGCTGGTTCCAGAAGCTCATGTAGGTGTGGCTGCACTGCAGGCTCGCCGTCAGGTGCGCGAACGCGAGGTAGGCCTCGCCACGGGTTCGCGGCTCGGCGAACCACTGCCGCAGGGAGTCCACCCGGCGCGCCCAGGCCTCGGGCGTGTTGTAGCGGTAGACGGCGGGATGCAGCGTCCGGAATGCCTGGTCGAGCAGCGCCACGTCGCCCTGGGTGACGGCCGGCGGCAGCCGTTCGTCACGGAGTTGCTGGACGGCGTCCGCCGACAGGGGTGGCGGCGGCGGGGCCGCCGGCTGCTGACTGCAGGCCGGGGTGACGATCAGGAGCGCCAGCTTCAGCAGGAGAACGACGCGCGACATGCGGGCTCGGCTCGGTCGAGGAGGCCGCACGCTACGCCATCGGGACGCGTCCCGGGTCGCAGATCCCGGATTCCGGCCCCGAATCCGCAAGATGGGACGTCTCAGCGCCCGGCTTTCGTCCCCTGCGCCTCGCGATAGGCGCTTGGCGTCGTCTGCATGTGACGCCGGAACGCCCGCTGGAAGCTGGCCTTGGAGTTGAATCCCGCATCGAACCCGATCTGCACCAGGTCCAGGTTGCTGCCCGCGTCGAGCTCGGCGACCACGGCCTCCACCCGGATGGCATTGATGCAGTCGTTGAAGCTCTGTCCCAGCCCCAGGTTGAGGGCGCGGGATACGTAGGTGGTGTTGGTGCCGAGCTTGCCGGCGAGCCCGGCCAGGGTGAGCTGGGGGTCGTGGGCCCAGCGATTGGCGCGGATGGCCGCCACGTACCGCTCGCCGAGCCCGCGCCAGTCGGGGCCGGCGGACGGCGGCGCCACGGGCTCGGCGACGTCCGGCGGGTCGTCGTCGGCGGGCGAAGGAATGGGGTACACGGTGGCCGCGTGCCGCATCGCCAGCAGGCCGAGCACCCAGGCAACCGCGGCCTGAAAGAGGTAGAAGGGGAACTCGTCGTAGTAGCTCAGCGATCGGACGGCGTCCGCCGCGGCGAACCCGAGCCAGACCAGGCCCGTGCCGGCGAAGAGCGCGAGCAGCACCCCGAGCCACTCGAGCCGGAACTCCTCGCCGTTGCTGAGATGGCCGTCGAGCCAGCGCCGATATCCGCGCAGATGCGACAGCGCCTTCCATCCGTACACGGCGAGACCCACGAGCGCGCCCACCGTGATCGCCGGCGCCACCCACGGGTCGACGAGGTGCTGCGCGATCCAGGTCTTCTGCGCCACGCTGCACCACACGAAGACGAGGCCGTAGCCGACGAGGTGCAGGAGCGCCGGCGCGAGATGCAGTTGCCAGCGCGGCGGCAGGGCGTCGCTCGTCAGGCGCACCACGTAGAGCCACAGCAGCGGGCCGATGGCGAGCGGCAGGTCGAACGGGGCGAAGGAGAGCCACGGATACGCGTCGTAGTAGCCGGCGTACCCGATGATGTAGGGGACGAGGCGCAGCACCACCACGAGGAGCAGGGCTGCCAGCAAGCGGTTGGCGCTCCGGTTGGTCCGGCTCCGCAGCAGCAGCAGGGCCACGGCGGCGCCGTTGAGGGCGCCGAACGAGAGGAGGTAGCTCCAGGGGCCGAAGGCGGTCACGGGCGACGAATCTAGCGGCCGCTGGTGGCGCCCGGCCACCAGGCATCCGTGACCGTCGAGCTGCTGCTTCCCCGAATGCCGAACGCCCCGCCAACGGCGGGGCGTTCGCGCGTCCGAAGGGTGGATGCTACTGCACCTCGTACAGCACCGTCGCCTCCGACGCGCTCGCGACGTAGCGCTGCGTCACCAGCAGCGTCGTGTCGGAGGTCTTCTCTCCCGTGAACGGCTGCAGGAACGTGTTGTCCGGCTGGAAGAGGAAGGTGCCGGTCTGCGGGTCGCGCGTCACGTCGCCGGCGTACCTGTACGTCCCGGCATACATCACGTGGTCCTCGGGGTGGACGACGAAGTCGAACGTCTGCTCGTAGCGGCCCGCGCCGGTGAGCCGCAGCGAGCCCGCCTGCACGTCGTACCGCGTGGTCGTGCCGTCCGGCTCCAGGTTCCGGAACATGGTGGCCGGCAGGGCGCCGCCGTTCACCTGCGTGGCCGTGAAGTTCGCCGCCCCCACCACGACCACGGACGCGTGGCCCTCCACGCCCTCCGCCGTCGCCGTGATCCGCACGATGCCGGGCTTGCGGGGCGTGAGCAACCCGCGGTGGTCCACCTCCACCACCGAGGCGTCGCTGCTTCGCCAGCCGATGACCGTGTTCAGCACGACGTCGCCCTCGCCGCGCGGGAATGCGTACAGGCGGACCACGTCACCCATCACCAGCACCACGTTCGCCGGCTCGAGGTCGACGCGCTGGACGCTCGGCGTCACCCGCACCGTGACGGTGTCCTCGAACGCGCCGGACCGGGCGATCACCTTCGCCGTGCCGGTGAACACCGCGGTGATGCTGCCGTTGTCCGTGACCTGTGCCACGTCCGTGTCGTTGCTGTGCCAGGTGACGAACTTCCCGCCGAGCACCCGTCCGTTGGCGTCGCGGGCTTCGGCCTGCATCGTCCGGAGGGCGCCGATGCGGAGGTCCACCGGCGCATCGCCGTCGACGATCACGAGCCGGGCCATCGGCAGCTCCTGCACGGTGACGCGCACGGTGTGCTGGGCCGCCTTGCCCTCGCTCACCGCGGTCACGACGGTCGTGCCCTCGCCGGCGGCCGTGAGGTCGCCGTCCGCCGTGATGACGGCCACCGTGGTCTCGGAGCTGGCCCAGGTGATCGCCCGGTCCGCCAGCACCGCGCCCGTGGCACTCTTCGCCACGGCCGTCAGCCGGACGGTCTGGCCGACGGTGATCAGGTCGGGCGGCGAGGTCAGGTCGAGCCGCGCCACCGGCTGGGGATTCACGGGACCCGGCTCGCCGGGGCCAGGACCGGGACCGGGATTGGGGCCAGGTCCGGTGCTGTCGTCACCGCAGGCCGCGACGAGGAGGTGCAGGACGAGCAGCGAGAGGGACAGCAGGTGGCGCAACATGGTGTGATCCTCCGAGAGCGTGGGTCCGACCGGCGGGTCGGGGCGGCGCGGTCAGCGCAGACGGAGGACAACCTGGAACGGCCCGCTTATCGGGCCGCTTAACGGGCAAGGCGCCGCGTGGTAGCCCGCTCGCTAATCGGCCAGTGGTAGGGTGGGGGCGTCCCTTTCAACGTCGGTCCCATGACGTACTCCAATCCGCGTGCTCCCTCTGCCGACGTCGCCGCCCCGCACTGGGTGCACGCCGAGATCCGCATCGGCGAGCGCGATACCCGCTACCGCCGCGCCGGCACCGGCCGCACCCTCGTCGCCCTCTCCCGGCATCCCGACCTGCCGTTCCTCCGCCATTGCGACGCACTCGCGCGCGAGGCACGCGTCATCGCGCCGGTGATGCCGGACGCGACGCCGGCGGAGTGCGCGACGTGGCTGGCCGGCCTGCTCGACGGCTTCGACATCGACGCGACGACCCTCGTGGCCGACGAGACCGCCGCGCTCGTCGCGCTGGCGCTCGCGCGCGCATGGCCTGGCCGGGTGCTCGCGGTACGCCTGCTCTTCCCTCCGGCGATGGCCGGGTGCATTCTGGTGGACGAGTATGCTGCCGACGGCACCTGACGGTGCCGTCGCGATGCACCGCTTCCCACCCCGCTGCCCATGCCGCGCACCTCGGCGCCCGAACTCCACTCGCCCGATCCCGTCGTCGCGCCACGATTGCCGCAACCGCTGACGGCGTTCGTGGGGCGCTGCCGCGAGCTCGACGAAGCGGAGCGGCTGCTGGCCGATGCGCGCCTGCTGACCCTCTGCGGCGCCGGCGGCAGCGGGAAGACGCGCCTGGCAATCGAGATCGCGCGCCGCGCGACCGCGCGCTTTCCCGACGGGGTGGCCTGGGTGGATCTCGCCGCGCTCGAGGACCCGCGCCTCGTGCCGCAGCAGGCCGCCGCCGCCCTCGGCATCCGCGACGAGGGCAGCGGCGCGCCGACCGACACGCTCGTCGGCCTCCTGCGCGCGCGCACCATGCTGCTGGTGCTCGACAACTGCGAGCACGTCGTCGACGTCGCCGCCGAGCTGGCCGGGACGCTGCTGCGCGAGTGCGCGGGCCTCACCATCCTCGCGACGAGCCGGGAACCCCTGACCGTCGCGGGCGAGCGCGCGTGGCTCGTGCCGCCGCTCACGCTGCCCGGCGCCGCCGTCGGCGCGGCTGAGGCGGAGCGCTCGTCGGAGGCGATCGCGCTGTTCGTCGCACGCGCGCGCGACGTGCTGCCGTCATTCACGCTCACCGAGGCCAACGTCGGCGCGGTCGCGGAGATCTGCCGGCGCCTCGACGGCATCCCGCTCGCCATCGAGCTTGCCGCGGCGCGCGTGCGGGCCCTCGGGCCCGGGCAGATCGCGCAGCGCCTCGACGATGCCTTCAGCCTGCTCACCTCGGGCGGCCGCACCGCGCTGCCGCGCCATCGCACGCTGCGCGCGACGATGGAGTGGAGCGCGCGGCTCCTCTCCGTGCCGGAGCAGGTGCTGCTGCGGCGCCTCGGCGTCTTCGCCGGCGGCTTCACGCTGGAGGCCGTGGAGGCCGTGTGCGTGGGCGGCGACGTGCCGGCCGACGCCGCGCTCGACGTGCTCGCGCAGCTGGTGGATCGCTCGCTGGTCGTGGCGCGCGAGCGGGAGACCACCGCGCGCTACCACCTGCTGGAGACGGTGCGGCAGTACGCGCTCGAGCAGCTCGGCGCGGCCGGGGAGGAGGCGCCGCTGCGGGCGGCCCACGCGCACCACGTCGCGGCGATGGTGGACCGGGTGCAGCCGCTCCTCGTCACGGCGGAGCGCCGCATGGCAGTGGACCGGTTGGAGATCGAGCTCGACAACGTCCGCCAGGCACTGCGGTGGACCCGCGAGCACGATCCGTCCATGCACGTGTCACTGGCCGGGGCGCTGTGCTGGTACTGGTACTCGTCGCGCCACCTGGCCGAGGGCCGCCGCTGGGTGGAGGAGGCGATGGCGCTCCCGGCCGCGTCCCCGCCGGCGGCGGAACGCGAGGGGCTCCTCTTCGCGACCGGCGTGCTGGCGACGCTGCAGGGCGAGCCCACGCGGGCGCGCCCCGCGCTCGAGGAGTCGATCGCGATGGCGGCCGCGCGGGGCGATGCCCGCGCGGAAGCGTATGGCAGCGTGCTCCTTGGCATGGCGATCGCGACGGCGGGCGGGCAGGAGGGGAAGGACCTCTGCGTGCGCGCGGGCGCGTGGTGTCGCGAGCACGGCGAGCTCGACGGCCTGCGCATCGCCGAGCTCATCCTCGGGACCTATGCCCTGGTGTCCGGCGACGTCCGGGGTGCCATCGCGCATGCGGAGGAGTCGCTGCGCGTCGCCAACCTGCTGGGACAGGACCGCGAGATCGCGATCTCGCTGCAGTCCGTGGCGCACGGGCTGCTCGACGCCGGCGAGCACGCGCGGGGCGCGGCGGTGGCACAGGCGTCCATCCGGCGCCTGCAGCGCGATCCGTCGCTGCTGTTCCTGGCGCGGGGCCTCGAGCTGGTGGCGATCGCCGCGTGCGAGCTCGCTTACTGGCCCGAGGGCGTGGCGCTCTTCGCGGCGGCCGAGTCGCTGCGCGAGACGATCGGCGCGCGTCCCTTCCAGATCGACATCCATCGCTACGCGCCGCGCCTGGCGCGTGCGCGCACCGCACTCGGCGATGCGGCGTACGATGCCGCCTGGGCCGAGGGCCGGGCGCTGCAGGTGGATGCGGCGATGCAGCGGGCGCTCGCGCTGCCCACGCCCGCCGAGCCGTCGGCGGAGATGGTGCCGGCCCCCGCCCCTGAGCCGGCACCGTCCGAGGAGTTGCACGTGCGTGCGCTCGGGCCGCTCGAGATCCACGTCGAGGGCCGGCGCCT
>DASUOW010000190.1:0-9469 GCA_036276435.1 Gemmatimonadales bacterium | reverse complement strand
GGCAGGTCGCCGAACTGCACGGCCGCCTTCGCCGGCGCGCGCACGAGGGCGCGCACGCGCCAGCCCCCGTCGAGCAGGCGGCGCACGAGGTTGTTGCCGAGGAGGCCGGTGGCGCCGGTGACGAAGGCGAGGCGGCCCGTGGGGACGGTCATGGGCGACAATAGTGGCGGGGCGCGGAGCCCGCGCGCTAGCTTCCGGCGTCCTCGCTTCCCCGGAATACCGATGCATCGCCGTACCTTCGTCGCCGCCCTGGGTGCCGCCGCCGGACTGGGCCGCGTGCCCGCGCTGCTGGCCGACGATCCGCTGGTCTCCCGTGTCGGTCTCCAGCTCTACACCGTGCGCGACCTGCTGCAGCAGGACTTCGCGGGCACGCTCGCCCGCGTGGCGGCCATCGGCTACAAGGAGGTCGAGTTCGCCGGCTACTTCGGCCAGGAGCCGGCGGCGATCCGGACCATCCTCGAGCGACTCGACCTGCGCGCCCCCGCGGCGCACGTCGACCCGAAGCTCCTCGTCGGCGACTGGGCGAAGATCTTCGCCGACGCGAAGGCCGTCGGCCACGAGTACGTCGTCATCCCCGACGTGCCGGAGGAGCAGCGGCGCACGCTCGCCGACTGGCAGCGCCTCGCCGCGCGCCTCAACCGCGCCGGCGAGGCCGCGCGGCACGAGGGCCTCACGCTGGCCTACCACAATCACGAGCACGAATTCCTGCAGGTCGAGGGCAAGGTCCCCTTCGACACCCTGCTCGACGAGACCGATCCGCGCCTCGTCAAGTTCGAGCTCGACATCTTCTGGGCGGTCACGGGCGGCGCGGACCCGCTCACCCTCTTCGCGCGCTGGGCCAAGCGATTCCGGCTCGTCCACGTGAAGGACATGAGCCGCGACGGGCGCATGGTGGACGTGGGCGCGGGCGTCATCGACTGGCCCGCCATCTTCGCCAAGCGGAAGCAGGCGGGCATCGAGCACGTCTTCGTGGAGCACGACGAGCCGGCCGATCCGGTGTGGTCGGCCACGGCGAGCTACCAGTACCTGCGCGGGACCTCGCCACGCGCGCGCTGACGGCGGCGGTCGCGGTGCTCGTGCTCGCGGCGGCCGGACCGGCCGCCGCGCAGGAGCCGGCCATCCACGTCGTGCCGCTGCCCGCGCACGTCGTGCCGGGCACCGGTCGCTTCGTGCCGGGGCCGTCCACCTCGCTCGTGGTGCGCGGCGGCCCCGAGGCGCGGCGCGCGGCCACGCGGCTGCGCGAGGTGGTGCGCGAGGCCACGGGCCGCGAGCTGGGCGACTCCGCCGGCGGCGAGGGCGGGACCATCACGCTGCGGCTCGACGCCGCGTTCGTCGATCCGACGCGCGAGGGCTACCGGCTCGTGGTGGCGCCGCGCGGGATCACCCTCGTCGCACGAAGCGCCGCCGGCCTCTTCTACGGCACCGAGACCCTGCGGCAGCTCCTCGCCCCCGATGGTTCCGCGCCGGTGGTCACGATCGACGACGCGCCACGCTTCCGCTGGCGCGGGATGCACCTCGATGTGGGGCGGCATTTCCGCGACGTCGAATTCGTGAAGCGCTACATCGACCTGCTCGCCCGCTACAAGCTCAACACCTTCCACTGGCACCTCACCGAGGACCAGGGCTGGCGCCTCGAGATCCGGAAGTACCCGAGGCTCACCGAGGTGGGCGGCTGCCGCGCCGAGACGGTGGTGCGGCGCGAGTTCGACCCGTACCGCGGCGACGGCGTGCCGCACTGCGGCTTCTACACCCAGGAGCAGGTGCGCGAGGTGGTGCGCTACGCCGCCGAGCGGCACGTGACGGTGGTGCCCGAGATCGAGATGCCGGGGCACTCGCAGGCCGCGCTCGCGGCGTATCCCGAACTGGGGTGCGGGCCGGGTCCGTACACCGTGTGGACGATGTGGGGCGTGAGCGACCACATCTACTGCCCGAGCGAGCGCACGTTCGAGTTCCTGCAGGACGTGCTCGTCGAGGTGATGGAGCTCTTCCCCTCGACGTTCATCCACGTCGGCGGCGACGAGGCCCCGAAGGTCGCGTGGAAGCAGAGCGCGCTGGCCCAGCAGGTCATGCGGCGCGAGAAGCTCGCGAACGAGGAGCGGCTGCAGAGCTGGTTCATCCACCGCATCGACCGCTTCCTGACGTCACGCGGCCGGCGGCTGGTGGGGTGGGACGAGATCCTCGAGGGCGGCCTCGCGCCCGGCGCCACGGTGATGAGCTGGCGCGGCATCGACGGCGGCATCGCCGCGGCCCGCGCGGGGCACGACGTGGTCATGACGCCCACCAGCCACCTGTACTTCGACTACTACCAGGGCGAGCCGCGCTGGGAGCCGCTGGCCGGCGGTGGGCGCGTCACGCTGGAGCGCGTCTACGACTACGAGCCGATTCCCGCCTCGCTCACCCCGGCACAGGCGCGTCACATCCTCGGCGCGCAGGGCAACGTGTGGACCGAGTACATGGCCAGCGGCACGCACGTGGAATACATGGCCGTGCCGCGCATGCTGGCGCTCGCCGAGGTGGTGTGGTCGCCGCGGGCGGCACGCCGCTGGGATGGGTTCGTGGCACGGCTGCCGGCGCAGTTCACGCTGCTCGACCGGCTGGGCGTGAACTACCGCGTCCCGGGGGTCACGGGATTGGAGGAGGATCGGCTCGTGCTCGCCGACACCGTGTCGGTGGCGCTGCGGGCCGCGGTGTCGAACGCCACCATCCGGTACACCACGGACGGCAGCGAGCCCACCGCGGACTCGCCCGCGTACACCGCGCCCTTCGCGCTGCCGGTGTCCGACACCGGCCTGCTGGTCACGGCCCGCGCCTTCCTCGATAATGGCAAGGCCAGCCCGCCGCGTGCCGCGCGATTCACCCGCGGGCGCCTTCGCTTGGCCGAGTCCCTGGACGGCGCCCGGCTCGCGCCCGGACTGGCGTTGCGGTACTACGAGGGCCGGGCCCGGCGCGTGGCCGATCTCGACACGCTCGAACTGGTACGTGACACTGCGACGACGACGGTGGGCGTGCCCCGCTTCGCGCGGCCCGAGCACTGGGGCCTCCGCCTCACGGGCTACGTGCGCGTGCCCGCCGACGGCGTGTGGACGTTCCGCCTCACCTCGGACGACGGCAGCCGCCTGTGGATCGGCGACCAGCTGCTCGTCGACGGCGACGGCCCGCACACTGCGGAGGAGCGCAGCGGTGCTGTCGCGCTGCGCGCCGGGTGGCACCCGATCCGGGTGGACTACTTCCAGGCGGGCGGCGGCAGGGCGCTCTCGCTCCGCGTGCATGCGGCGGACGGGACGGCGCTGCCGCTGCGCGACGCCTTCAGGCATTGACCCGCGCGGTACGCGTGCCGACTATCCGTGGCACTCCGCACCACCTCAGCGACACTCCGGAGACGCGATGAACCTGCCGCCCAGGCGCGAGCAGTTCGACGTGTGCATCGTGGGCTCGGGCGCCGGCGGCGGCATGGCGGCGTGGGCGCTCACGCAGGCCGGCGCGCGCGTGGTCCTGCTCGAGGCCGGCGGCCCGTGGGACAACGCGAAGGACGCCTACATGCTGCGCTGGCCGTACGACTCGCCCCGGCGCGGCGCCAGCACGCGCGAGAAGCCGTTCGGCGAGTTCGACGCCTGCGTCGGCGGCTGGGAGATCGACGGCGAGCCGTACACCACGGCACCCGGCACGAAGTTCGACTGGTGGCGCGCCCGCATGGTGGGTGGCCGCACCAACCACTGGGGCCGCATCTCGCTGCGGTTCGGGCCCGACGACTTCCGCCGCGGCGAGCTCGACGGGCTCTCGCCCAACTGGCCCATCCGCTACGACGACATCGCGCCGTACTACGACCGGCTCGACGAGCTCGTCGGGCTCTTCGGCAGCGTCGAGGGCCTGCACAACCAGCCGGACGGCATCTTCCACCCGCCGCCGCGCCCGCGCGCGTACGAGCTGCTGGTGATGGAGGCCGCGAAGCGGCAGCGGGTCACCTGCATACCGGCCCGGCTCTCCGTCATCACCCGGCCGCACAACGGCCGCATGGCGTGTCACTACTGCGGCCAGTGCAACCGCGGCTGCCTCACCAACTCCAACTTCACCAGCACGAACGTCCTCATCGCGCCGGCACTGGAGACGAAGCGTCTCACGCTCCGCACGGGGGCCATGGCGCGCGAGGTGACGGTGGACGAGCGGGGCCGTGCCAGTGGCGTGAGCTACGTCGACACCGCGACCGGCAAGGACCAGCACGTCCGCGCCAAGGTGGTGGTGCTCGCGGCAAGCGCGTGCGAGACGGCGCGCCTGCTGCTCAACTCCAGGTCGTCCCGGTTCCCGCAGGGGCTCGCCAACTCGAGCGGGGTCGTGGGACGCTACCTCACCGACACGACGGGCTCGGACGTCGAGGGCTTCATCCCGCGGCTCGTGGGCCGCACCGTCTACAACGAGGATGGCGTGGGCGGCGGACACGTCTACATGCCGTGGTGGCTCGACAACGCGAAGCTCGACTTCCCGCGCGGCTACCACATCGAGGTCTACGGCGGCCTCGGGCAGCCCTCCGCCGGGTTCGGCGGCGGCATCGAGCGGATGCCGGCAGGCGGCGGGTGGGGCCGCTCGCTCAAGCACGACTACCGCCGCTACTGGGGCACGAAGATCGGCTTCTCCGGCCGCGGCGAGATGATCCCGAACGAGGGCAGCTACTGCGAGCTCGACCCCACGGTGACGGACAAGTACGGCATCCCGGTGCTGCGCTTCCACTGGAAGTTCACCGACCACGAGTACAACCAGGTGCGGCACATGCAGGAGACGTTCCGCGCGCTCGTGGCCGAGATGGGCGGGCAGGCCACCTCGCCGATGCCCACGCGCGAGCAGGGGTACGGCATCCTGCCCGGCGGCCGCATCATCCACGAGCTGGGGGGGACGCGCATGGGCAGCGACCCTTCCTCCTCCGTGCTCGACGCCAACTGCCGCGCGCACGACGTTCCCAACCTCTTCGTGGCCGACGGCGCGCCGTTCCCCTCGCAGGCCGACAAGAACCCCACCTGGACCATCATGGCGCTCGCCTGGCGCACCAGCGATCACATCGCGGCGCTGCGCCGCCAGGGGGCCCTGTGAGCGAGGGCATGGATCGCCGCGAGGCGCTCGCCGCGCTCTCGTTCGGTTTGATGGGCGCGTACGGCGTGGGCACGCCGTCGTGGCAGCGCTTCACCCGACTCGTCGCGGGCAGCGGCAGCACGGCGTTCTTCTCCCCGGACGAGGTGGCGTTGGTGAGCGCGCTCGCCGACATGATCATCCCGAGGGACGACCGGTCCGGCAGTGCCACCGACGCCGGCTCGGTGCCGTACATGGACTTCGTGCTGAGCGAGAACGGCCCCGCGACGCAGGCGGCATGGCACGAGGGCCTCCGCTGGTTCGACGCCGAGTGCGTGCGGCGCTTCCGCCAGCCGTTCCTGCAGTGCACCGAGGAGCAGCGGGGGCAGGTGCTTGATGACGTGGCGTGGCCCGCGCGCGCCAGGCCGGAGCACCTGCAGGCCGCGGCCTTCTTCAGCCGGCTCCGCGACCTGACGGCCGCGGCCTTCTTCTCGAGCCGCATGGGCGTCGAGGACCTGCGCTACGAGGGCAACGTCTTCAACCCGGAGTGGCGCGGCGCGCCGCCGCAGGCCCTCGAGGAGCTCGGCCTGAGCTACGAGGAATGGGACCGCAGATACGGGGGACTCCAGTGAAGCCCACGCGGCTCGGCATCGGCATCATCGGCAGCGGGTTCAACGCGCAGTTCCACCTGCGCGCCTTCCAGCAGGTGCGCGACTGCGACGTGCTTGGCGTCTGGAGTCCCAACGCGCGGAACGCGGCGGCCACCGCCGCCCTCGCCCGCCAGCTCGACGTGGGCGAGGCGAAGCCCTACCGCTCCATCGCCGCCATGGTGGCCGATCCCGGCATCCACGCACTCTGGCTCTGCGGGCCCAACCACGCGCGCATCGACAACGTGGAGGAGATCGTCCACGCGCTCGAGCGCGGCCGCGGCGACCTGATCGGTCTCGCGTGCGAGAAGCCGCTGGCGCGGAACGTGGCGGAGGCGAAGGAGGTCGCGGCGCTGGCGCGCCGGGCGCGGCTCAAGACCGGCTATCTCGAGAACCAGCTCTTCGCGCCGCAGGTGGAGACGGGCCGCGCGCTGCTCTGGGCCCGCGGCGCCAGCAACACCGGCCGCCCCTACCTGGCGCGCGCCGCCGAGGAGCACAGCGGGCCGCACAAGCCGTGGTTCTGGCGCGGCAAGCTGCAGGGCGGCGGGGTGCTGAACGACATGATGTGCCACTCGGCGCTCATGGTGCGGCACCTGCTCACCGAGCCGGGCCAGCCCCTCGGCACCGTGAAGCCGAAGCGCATCACCGCGCACATCGCGTCGCTCAAGTGGACGCGGCCCGAGTACGTGAAGCGCCTCGCGAAGGAGATGCCGGGGGTGAACTACCGCCGCGCGCCGGCGGAGGACTTCGCGAGCATCACCATCGAGTTCGAGACGCCCGAGGGACTCACCGTGATGGGGGAGGCCACGACGAGCTGGAGCTTCGTCGGCGCCGGCCTTCGGCTCTCGGCGGAGTTGCTCGGGCCCGAGTATTCCATGTCGTGGAACACGCTCGACTCCGGGCTCAAGCTCTTCTTCTCGCGCCAGGTGCGCGGGCGCGCCGGCGAGGACCTCGTCGAGAAGCAGAACGCCGAGATGGGGCAGATGCCCGTGGTGGCGGAGGAGTACGCGGCGTACGGCTACGTGAACGAGGACCGGCACTTCGTGCGCGTGTTCCTCGGCAAGGAGAAGCCGCGGCTCACCTTCGCGGACGGCGTGGAAGTGGTGCGGGTGCTCATGGCGGCATACAAGAGCGCGGAACTGGGGAAGACGGTGCGCTTCCCGCCCGCGGGCATCGACGACTTCGTGCCGAAGGTGGCGAAGGGAACCTGGCGGCCCTGAGCCAGCCGCGGGCCCGGGTCAGGTTCCTCCCCCGCCGATGTCATTCCGAGCGAAGCGAGGAACCTACTCGACTCTCGCCCGATACCCGCGGCAACAGCCCTGACCGACACCCGCACTGAAAAGCCACGTGTCGCACCCGCGTGATGACACGTCCGCCATCCCAGCGTGCCATCCTCGGAACATGCCCTTCGTCTACATCCTGTCCAGCCGCTCCGCCACCCTCTACGTCGGTGTCTGCCGTGACCTCGTGAGGCGCGTTTGGACCCACCGTCAGCTCAAGCCGGGATCGTTCACTGCCCGGTATCGCGTGACGCGACTCGTATGGTTCGAGCAGTCGGAGCGAATGATCTCGGCGATCGAGCGCGAGAAGCAACTGAAGAAGTGGGGGCGGGCGCGGAAGATCGCGCTGATCGAGCAGGTGAATCCTGGGTGGAGGGACTTGGCGGCGGGTTGGTTTGATCGGGATGGGAGGGGCGCTGGGTGTCGGTCGGGGCGGTTGCCGCGGGCGTCGGGCGGGAGTCGAGCAGGTTCCTCGCTGCGCTCGGAATGACATCGGGGGGAGGGCTTGCAGCCGCGTAGGGGCTGGCGTGTGCCTGCCCCTTATGCCACGGCTTCCGCCTCCACCGCTTTCTGTTGCGGCCGGAACATCACCCCGAACACCAGCAGGATCACCACCGCCCCCAGCGCCGGCACCAGCCAGATCCCGCGCCAGTCGTGCCCCGTCGGCAGCACGTGCGCCTGTACCACCGCCCCCGACACCCAGCTCCCGACCAGGTAGCCCAGCCCCTGCGTCACGAGCGTGATGAACCCCTGTGCCGCCGCGCGGATCTTCTCGCCCGCCTGCTGGTCCACGTAGATCTGCCCCGTCACGAAGAAGAAGTCGTAGCAGATGCCGTGCAGCAGGATGCCTCCGTACAGCATCCACATCCCCGCGCCCGTGTCGCCGAAGGCGAACAGCAGGTACCGCAGCGACCACGCGAGCATGCCCACGAGCAGGATCCGCTTCACGCCCCAGCGCGAGAGCAGCACCGGCAGCAGCACCATGAAGCCGATCTCGCTCATCTGGCCGAGGGTCATCTTGCTCGCCGCCCGCGCCACGCCCGACTCGTTGAGGAAGAGGTTGGTGAAGGCGTAGTAGAACTGCAGCGGGATGCAGAGCAGGAACGAGCCCACGACGAACGTCGCGAACGAGCGGTCCCGCATCAGCGAGAGGGCGTCGAGGCCCAGCACGTCGCGCAGGGCGAGCGGCGTGCCCGCCGCGTGGGGCGGCGTGTGGGGCAGGGTGAAGGCGAAGAGGCCCAGCGCGAGCGAGGCGCCGGCCGCGATCCGCATCGGGATGCCCGTGGCCTCCACCCCCAGCGACCCCACCACGAGCCCCGCCGCGATCCAGCCGATGGTGCCGAGCACCCGGATGAGCGGGAACTCCTTGGCGGTGTCCGCGACGTGGTCGAACGAGATGGAGTTGGTGAGCGCCAGCGTCGGCATGTAGCAGAGCGCGTAGGCGATCAGCAGCGGGTAGAGCGCGCCGAAGGTCGAGGTGCCCGAGGCGAGGAAGAGCAGCGCGCCGCCCGCGAGGTGGAGCAGGGCCAGCAGCTTCTCGCTCGCGAAGAAGCGGTCGGCCACCATGCCGACGAACACGGGGGCCGCGATGGCGCCGATGGCCATCGAGCCGTACGCCGAGCCCACCTCGACCCCCGTGAACTTGAGGGTCGAGCCGAGCCACGTCCCCAGCGTGACGAACCAGGCCCCCCAGATGAAGTACTGCAGGAACATCATCGCGCCCAGCCGGACGCGAACGCTCACGGCAGGACCTTGATGCGGATGCTGCGGTAGGCGACGCGGGCGTCGTGCTCCTGCAGCGCGAGATGCCCGGCGCGGCTGAGGCCGAACGTCGGCCACTGCTTGAACTTCGTGCTCGCCACCCGGTCCTTCCAGTGGTGGCTCCACAGCTCGTACTCGACCACCTTCGTGCCGTTGAGCCAGTGCTCGATGTGGGCGCCGTCCACCACGATGCGCACGTCGTTCCACTCGCCGGCCGGCCGCGTCGCGCCCCGCTTCGCCGGGTAGAGGCCGTAATTGGCGCCGGCCGACGTCAGCGGGTCCTTGCCCTCATGGTTGTTCGCGTCGTCGAGCACCTGCATCTCGGGACCGCTCTCGTAGGTGTGCTCGAGCTCCTCGGAGACACGATACATGATCCCGCTGTTGCCGCCCTTCTCGATCTTCCACTGCAGGCGCAGCTCGAAATTGGCGAACTCGTCGGCGGAGACGATGTCGGGGCCGGTGGCGACCCGCATGAGGGCGCCGTCCTCCACCTTCCAGTTGGCCGGCAGGGACGGCTGCCGATAGCCGCGCCAGCCCGCGCTGGACTGGCCGTCGAACAGTAGGCGGAAGCCCTCGGCCTTCTCCTGCGCGCTGAGCGTGTTGGGGGTCATGGACTGTGCGGTGAGCGGCGTCGCCGAGAGCGCTATCGTGGCGAGGCCGGCGAGCACGGTGCGGTGCATGCGGGATCTCCTGGACGCGCCGGGGTGACGCGACATGCGACGGAGA
>DASUOW010000189.1:0-6766 GCA_036276435.1 Gemmatimonadales bacterium | reverse complement strand
GCCGCGGACGTCACGCCCGTCATCGGCGACGTCGAGGCGCTCGCGTGCTGGCTGCCCACCGGCCGGCCCTTCCATCTCGAGATCGACAGCGGCATGGCGCGCGCCGGCGTGCGCTGGGACGACGCGGCGAGCCTCGAGGCGATCCGCACGCTGCTGCGCGGGGGCGCGCCGTGCGAGGGCATCCTCACCCATTTCCACTCGGCCGACGAGGCACCCGGCACGTGCGACGCGCAATGGGAGCGCTTCCAGGCCGTGGTCGCCTCGCTGCCGTCGCGTCCCGCGCTCGTGCACGCGGCCAACAGCGCGGCGGCCCTCGCCGGCTCGCGCTTCGCCGCCGATCTCGTGCGCCCGGGCATCTTCCTCTACGGGGGGCACGCCGGCGCGGCCCCCGAGCGCGTCGCCGCGCTGCGGGCGCGCGTGGTGGCGGTGCGGCGCGTCGCCCCGGGGGATGCGGTCGGCTATGGCGCCACCTGGACGGCGACGCGCCCCACGAGCATCGCCACGCTGGGCATCGGCTACGCGGACGGGGTGCTGCGCTCCCTCTCGAGCCGCGGGGCCGTGGAGCTCGCGAGTGGGGTACACCCTTTCGCCGGCCGCGTCACCATGGACATGACGCTCGTCGATGTGGGCGATGCACCGGTCCGTCCCGGCGACGTCGCCACGCTCTTCGGCGGACGCGTGACGCTCGACGCACAGGCGGCGGCGGCCGGCACCATCGGCTACGAACTGCTCACGTCGCTCGGCCGTCGGGTCGAGCGCCGCTACACCGGAGGCAGGGGATGAACCAGCACTTCGCATCGCTCGTCATGGGCATCGCCGCGCAGGCGCAGGCCGCGCTCGAGGGCCACCTGCCTGCCGAGTCGCCGATCCAGGATGCGCGCCTCATCGCGCAGACGCTGATCGACACCCTCGGCATGCTGCAGGACAAGACCACCGGCCGACTCGACGACGACGAGCGCCGCCTGCTCGAGCAGGTGCTCGCCGAGCTGCGCATCCGCTTCGTCTCGGGCGGCGGCACCACCGGGACCGCGCAGCACTGATGGCCCGGCGCGCCGCCCTGCTCGTGCTCGACGGCGTGGGCTGTGGCGCTGCGCCCGACGCCGCCGACTACGGCGACGAGGGCAGCGACACGCTCGGCAACGTGGCGCGCGCGGTGGGCGGGCTCGCGTTGCCGCGACTGGAGGCGCTCGGACTCGGCGGCACCAGCGTCATCCCCGGCGTGCGCGCCGTCGACGCGCCACGCGCGGCGTGGGGTCGCATGCGCCCCCGGAGCGCCGGCAAGGACAGCACCACCGGCCACTGGGAACTCTGTGGCCTCGTCCTCGACGAGCCGTTCCCGACCTTCCCGGCGGGGTTCCCCGCGGCGGTGGTGCAGGAGTTCTCGCGCCGCACCGGCCGCGGCGTGCTCGGCAACCGCGCCGCCTCGGGCACCGCGATCCTCGACGAGCTCGGCGACGAGCATCGTCGCACCGGCGACTGGATCGTCTACACCTCGGCCGACAGCGTCTTCCAGGTGGCGGCGCACGAGGAGACGGTGCCGCCCGCGGAGCTCTATCGCGCGTGCGAGATCGCCCGCGGCATGCTCACGGGCCCGCACGCGGTGTCGCGGGTCATCGCGCGACCGTTCGCGGGTGCCACCGGGGCGTGGCGCCGCACGGCCGGCCGGCGCGACTGGAGCGTGCCGCCACCGGGCGCCACGCTGCTCGACCGGCTCGCCGAGGCCGGCGTGCCACGGGTCGGGGTGGGGAAGGTGGACGACCTCTTCGCGGGACGCGGCATCACCAGCCGCCATGCTGCGACGAACGACGAGGCTTACGCATTGATCGAGGAGGCGTTCGCCACCATGGAGTCGGGCCTCCTGCTGGCCAACATCGTCGAGTTCGACCAGACCTGGGGCCACCGCAACGACGTGCCGGGATTCCGGCGGGGGCTCGAGGCCCTCGATGCGCGGGTGGACCGCCTGCTCGCGCCCGTCCGCCCCGGGGACCTCGTTATTATTACCGCCGATCACGGAAACGACCCCACGACGCCCTCAACGGACCATGCCCGGGAAGAGGTGCCGCTGCTGGTGGTCGGCCCCGAGGTGCGGCCGGTGCCGCTCGGGTGCCGTGCCACCTTCGCCGACGCCGGGCAGACCATCGCCGAATGGCTTGGCGCGGCCCCGCTTGCGGCGGGACGGTCGTTCCTGCACGAGGTCCTGCGGTGACGGATGAACTGGTCGAGGCGGCCCGGCGTGCCCAGGCCAACGCGCACGCCCCCTATTCGCGCTACCGGGTGGGGGCCGCGCTCGAGACGGAGGACGGAACGATCTACACCGGCTGCAACGTCGAGAATGCGTCGTACGGCCTCACCGTCTGCGCCGAGCGTGCCGCGATCGCCGCGGCCGTGAGCGCGGGCGCGCGCCGCTTCCGCCGCATCGTGGTGGCGGTGGACGGGGCACCCGTCCCGCCCTGCGGCGCGTGCCGTCAGGTGCTCGCCGAATTCGCGCCGTCGCTCGAGGGCCTCTCCGTGGGCTCCGAGACGCGCTTCAACTGGAGCCTTTCCGCATTGCTTCCGCAGCCATTCACCCGGTCGTCGCCAGCATGAGCGTCGCCCGGACCCCGGTCACCCGCGTCCTCGCGGGGGCCCTTGCCGCGCTCGCCATCGCGGCGTGCTCGGAGAAGCTCGCGACGCCCGGCGACTGCCCCGACCTCTGCCCCAACGCCGAGCTCACCGTCTTCGACACCACCATCGTGGCGGTGACGGGGGGAGACAGCAGCTTCACGGGCTACGTGGCACCCGGCACCAACACCGCCATCTTCGTCACGACCGATGGCTTCGCGCCGATGAACGCGCGGGGCATCTACGAATTCCTCCGCCGGCCCGACTCGGTGCTCGTCAACGACACGCTGCGGGCCTACACCATCGATTCGGTGGCCTTCCTGATCGGCGTGGTCGGGCGCGACACGGCGGTGAAGAACCTGCGGGTGGCGCTCTACCGGTTGCCGGAGGGCATCGACACCGCGGGCACCTTCGCCGAGCTGGCGGCCGCGCTCACGCCCGAGACGTTCATCGACACCGTGCCGGTGCCGGACTCGGTGCGCTCGGGCACGGCGCGCGTGGTGCTCTCGGGCGAGGCGCTCGCGCGCGTGGCGCTCGCGCCCGCCGACTCCGGCGTCCTGCGGATCGGCATGGGCCTCACGGCCGACGGCCCGACGGGTGCGCGCCTGGGCGGGCTCTCGGCCGGCCCGCTGGCGTCGTTCTACCAGACGTTCGTCACCAGCATCGTGGCGGATACCGCCGTCCGGAACACCATCACGCGCGGCGCGACGACCACCGCCTACGAGCAGGAGGCGCCCGATCCCGCGGCCGACGCCTCGCGCCTGGTGGTGGGTGGTGCCCCCTCGACGCGCTCGCTGATCCGCTTCGAGCTTCCCGCCGTGATCCGGGATAGCGCCACCATCGTGCGCGCCCGGCTCGAGCTCGAGCCCTCGGAGCCCGTGCCCGGCCTGCCCAACGACCCGGCGGAGATCACGGCCAACGCGATCATCATCGACGTCGGTGCCAAGTCGCCGCTCCTGTCCGGCCTCGTCGAGGTCGACACGGTGCTGGCGGGCCAGACGGGCCGCATCGAGATCGAGGTCCGGCGCATCGTGGGGCAGTGGCAGGCCGGCAACGACCGCCCGCCGGCCATCTTCCTCATCATGGAGCCCGAGGCCGCGACCTTCACCCTGCCGCTGATCGTCTCCACGGCCGATCCGGCGCGGGCCCCGCGCCTGCGGATCGCGTACGTGCGGCGCTACCCCTTCGTGAACCCGTAAGTGCGCCGCTTCCTCGTCCTCGCCATCGCGCTCGTCTGGCCCACGGCCCTCGCCGCGCAGGCCTCGATCTTCGGCATCCGCGGGCCCGGCTTTCCCGGTCGCCCGCTTTCGGCCCGTGCCGTCGCCACGGGGGGCTCGTTCGGCCTCTTCGACGGCGAGAGCAGCCTCGGCCCCAGCTCGCTCGGGTTCGTGGGCGCCTCCACCGGCACCTTCACGATGCTCGGCGACTACCGCTCGGTCAGCACGCCTGTGAGCGACGACAATCTCCGCACCGTGCGCTTCCCGCAGACGATGGTCACGGCGCCCTTCCTCAACGGCCGCATGATCGTGGGCCTGAGCGCCTCGCTCTACACCAACCGCGACTACGCGATCGTCACGGTCGACACCAGCTCCATCTTCGACAACCCGGTGATCGAGCTCGACTCGGTGGGCTCCAGGGGCAGCCTGAGCGACTTCCGCTTCGCGATGGCCTACCGGGGACTGCCGCAGACCACCGTCGGGTTGGGCATCCACTTCATCACCGGCGTGGCGCGACAGACGCTCGTGCGGCGCTTCATCAGCGACTCCTCGTTCGCAGCCGTGGTGCAGCGCGCCGAGGTGGCCGGCTCGGGCATCGGCCTCTCGATCGGCGGCACGCGGGCGTTCGGGCAGCAGCTGTGGATCGGTGGCGTGGTGCGGAAGGACTTCCGGCTCTCGCTCGACTCCGATTCCATCGACGTGGGCAGCTTCGCCCTGCCGTGGACCTTCGCGGGCGGCGCGCGCTATCGCATCGCGCCGCGCTTCGACGTGGCGACACAGGTGATGTACCGCACGTGGTCATCGGTGGACAGCTTCCTCGTGGCGGGTGGGGCACCGGGTTCCGGCAACACCGTCGATCTGAGCGTCGGTGCCGAGCTGGTGCAGAGCGTCCAGCGACCCGGAAACCTGCCGGTGCGCCTGGGCCTGCGCTACGCGACGCTGCCGTACCTCACCACGAGCGGGAAGCAACCCTACGAGTACGCCATCTCGGGAGGCACCGGCATGCGCTTCGCGAAGGACCGCGCCGGCATCGACGTCACGCTCGACAAGGTGTGGCGCAAGGACGGCGAGGGACGCAGCGAGAACGCCTGGCTCATCTACGTGGCGGCGAGCCTGCGTCCCTGACGACGTACCCCGGGCCCTCCGTCGCGGCTATCTTCTCTCCCCTATGCCGCGACGCGTCTATATCGAGACCTACGGCTGCCAGATGAACGTGGCGGACACCGAGCTCATGTTCGGGGTCCTGCTGCGCGACGGCTTCGAGCGCACCGACGTGCCCGACGACGCCGACGTGATGCTGGTGAACACCTGCGCCGTGCGCGACAACGCCGAGCAGCGCGTGGTGGGCCGCGTCGGCGAGCTGATGCGCTACAAGCGCGCCGGCGACGTGCTCGGCGTGGTGGGCTGCATGGCACAGCGCCTCGGGCCCACGCTCCTCGCCCAGGTGCCGCGCGTGGACCTGGTGGCCGGGCCCGATGCCTACCGCAACCTGCCCGAGCTGCTCGCCCAGGCGGCGGCGGGGCAGCGGGTCGCCGACACGGAATTCCGCTCGTGGGAGCACTACGAGGACGTGCCGCCCGTGCGCGACGGCGCGCCGACCCACTTCGTCACCGTGCAGCGCGGCTGCGATTACAAGTGCACCTTCTGCATCGTTCCGTATACGCGGGGTCCCGAGCGCAGCCGTAAGCTGGAGGACGTGGTGGGCGAGGTGCGCCGTCTCGTGGACGCGGGTGCCAGCGAGATCACGCTGCTCGGCCAGACCGTCAACAGCTATCACGACGGCAGCGCCGACTTCGCCGACCTGCTGCGCGCCACCGGGGCGGTCGAGGGGCTGCGCCGCCTGCGGTTCACGAGCCCGTACCCCACCGACTTCACGCCGCGGGTCATCGAGGCGATGGCCACGGTGCCGGCCGTCTGCGAGCACGTGCACCTGCCGGCGCAGAGCGGATCGGACGCGGTCCTCCGGCGCATGCTCCGCCGCTACACGCGGGCGCAGTACCTCCAGGTGCTGGCCGCGCTGCGGGACGCGATCCCCGGGCTCACCGTCACCACCGACCTGATCGTCGGCTTCCCCGGCGAAACCGACGGGCAGTTCGAGGAGACCCTGTCGCTCGTCGCCGAGGCGGATTTCGACGACGCGTACACCTTCAAGTACTCGGTACGCGACGGCACGCCGGCCGGGCGCCTTCGCGACCACGTGGACGACGAGGTGGCCTCGGCCCGGCTCTCGCGCCTCGTCGAGGCCGTGCGCGACAATGCGCGCCGCAAGCACGCCGGCCGAGTGGGGGAGGTGCACGAGATCCTGGTGGAGCGCCCCGCCAAGCGCGGCGACCTCATGCTCGGCCGCACCCGCACCAACCTCTCGGTGCTCGTGCCGCTCGATCCCGGCACGGTGGGCGAGTATCGCCAGGTGCAGCTCACCGGGACCACGGGAATGACCTTCACGGGGGTGCCGCATCGGCCCCAGCTGGCGGTGCTATGATCCGGAACATGGTCGAGGACCACGTGCGGGCATCGTTCGAGTCGCTGCGTCCGCACTTCGCGGACTTCTGCGGCTGCGACCTCTGCGTGGAGGACGTGCAGGTCTTCGCCCTCAACCGCATGCCGCCGCGCTACGTCACCTCGCTCGAGGGGCAGGCGGTCACCGAGGTGTCGCTCGAGAAGCAGCAGCATCGCGCCGAGATCGACGTGGTGGTGATGGAGGCGCTGCGGAAGGTGTCGCTCGCACCGCGCTGCAAGGCGCGCGAGAAGCGCGGCGGGTGAGGCCGCCGCCGCTCGCCGTCGTTCTCGCACTCGCCTACGGGGCCGGTCTCGCGACCGGCCTCTCGCGTTTTCAGGCCCCGGGATGCGTCGCCATCGCCCTGCTCGCGCTGGTGCTGCGCGATCGGCGCGCGACGTGGCTCGCGCTGGCCGCCGCGCTCGGCGTGCTGGCGGCCGTGGCGGCACGC
>DASUOW010000188.1:0-4569 GCA_036276435.1 Gemmatimonadales bacterium | reverse complement strand
AGACGCGGGGATTCGAGGGGGCGACGGCGGCTCGCGGGGCCGTGGAGCGTGCCATCGTCCTCTACCAGCAGAAGTTCGGCGCGGCCTGAGCCGCGCCGTCGGGCAGCGCCGACTGTCCTAGCGGGCAGGCGCCTGCCACCGGGCCCCCGGCCCGCCAGCTCCCCTTCGCTCCTCCCGCATTCGCCGCACCGAGTCGAGGACCCGCTCGCGCAGCGCCACGAACTGTGCCCGCTGCACCGGCGTCAGGAACCCGAGCTCCCGGTATTCGCTTCGGTAGGACTCCGCGTAGGTGACCCGCAGGTCCAGCAGGCGCTGCGTCAGGCGGCTGACGCTGTCGGTGTTCGCGGCGATGCCGGGACGCATCTGGTCCGCCAGGGCGCGCTTGATGGTGCGCTCCTCGGCTTCGTAGCCGCGGCGCTTCGCGGCCCATCCGCGGGCCACGTCGCGCAGCTTGGAGGCCTGTGCCTCGTCGAGGCCGAGTTCCTCCTTCACCCGCAGCGCGAAGCGGTCCTCGATCCGCTGCCGAAGCAGCGCGGTGTCGCCCGCCGTCTCGGGGGCCGGCTGCTGCGCCATGGCGGGCGCCGCCATCAGCGTCCCCGTCGCGACCATCGCCCAGACCCAGTTGCGCATCAGCCCTCCCACGCGCGCAGCACGCGCTCCATGTCCTGTTGAGTCACATCGTCTCCGGGAAGTCCAGCGTCCAGCGTCGAGCTCTCGCCCAGCGGCACCTCGAGTCCATCCAGCACGGCCTGCAGCTCCTCCGGCTCCGCGCCGTCGAGCTCCGGCAGCGGCACGTGGAACGCGACATCGGTCACCGACGCCGTCGACGCCGCGGTCGCCACCTCTGGCGTCGCGGGATCGGGGCCGCCGAACAGCACGGCCAGCATGAGCGCCGCAGCAGCCGCCAGGCCGCACCACGTGAGCGCCCAGCGCGTCGTCGCGCGACGGCGGTCGGCACGTTCGGCGGCACGGACCCGTGCGAGCACGACCGTGGCCAGCGCCTCGGGATCGGTGCGCGGAGCGGCCGTCCCGCCGATTCCCTGGGCCGCCCCGACCAGCACCCATTCCGCCCGGCAATCGGCGCAGGCATCCAGATGCGCCTGCTCCTCCGCCGTCCAGCCGGAGCGTCCGTCGGCCACCGCCGGCATGCGGTCGGAGAGCCCCTCGCAGTTCGTCATGGCACAAGCTCCTTCAGTCGCTTCACCGCATGGTGGTAGTGCACGCGCGCCGCTCCCGGCGTGGTCCCGAGCGCCCGCGCGATGTCGTCGTACTCGCAGCCCTGCTGTGCGCGGAGCAGGAACACTTCACGCTGCAGCCGGGGCAGCCCGGCCAGCCCGGCGGCCAGCCGCGACCCGGTCTCCTGCGCGGCCACCTCCTCGAACGGATCCGAGGCGTCCGCGAGATCCCGATCCTCGATCGAGATGACCGTCCGCCCCCTGGATCGGCGGAACCCGTCGCGCACGAGGTTCGCCCCGATGGTGCAGAGCCAACCGCGCAGCGAGGCCTCGCCGCGCCACCCCTCCAGCGCACGGAACGCCTTGAAGAACGTCTCCTGCAGCAGGTCGTCCACGTCGCTCGGACCCGCGCCCAGGCCGTGGAGGTAACGCGCCAGGCCGGGTGCGTGCCGGCGCACGATCTCCGTCGCGGCCCGCTCGTCCGCCCTCCTGTAGGCGGCGACCAGTGCCACGTCGTCCCGCGGTCCGGCGTCGGTCATGGTAGCCATGCAAGGGTGAGGACGCGCTGGATGGCCCGGCGTTAAGCGACACTCCGGCGGGGCGTCGGTGTACGATCCCGCTCGTGCGACTGCGCAAGTATATTGCCGACCGTCTGTTGCGGCATCACTCACCCAGACCGGCACCCCGACACGCATGGCACGTCCGCAGAGCATCGCCCACCGTGGCGCCTCGAGCCACGAGTACGAGAACAGTCGTGCCGCCTTCCGGAAGGCCCGCCAGACCGGGGCCGAGGCGGTCGAACTCGATGTCCACGCCACGCGCGACGGCGCCATCGTGGTGCACCACGACGCATCGCTGCCGGACATCGGCCGCATCGGCGACCTGACCCTCGACCGGGTGCAGCAGTGCCGGCTGCCCAATGGCGAGTCGATTCCCCTGCTTTCCGAGGCGCTGCCGCTGCTGCGGGGGCTGGACGTGTGGGTGGAGGTGAAGGGCCTCGAGGAGTACTTCGACGCCGTGCTGCTGCGCACGCTGGCCGAGGGGCCCGAGCCCGACCGCTACGCCGTGCACTCCTTCGACCACCGCCTCGTGCGCCGGCTCGGCTACCGCGAGCCCGGACTGCGGCGCGGCGTGCTGCTCTGCGCGCGGGTGGTGGATCCGATCCCGGTGCTCGATGCGGCCGGAGCGAGCGTGCTGTGGCAGTCGGCCGAGTGGGTGGACCGGCAGCTCGTCGACACGCTGCACGGCGCCGGCCGCCGCATCATCGCCTGGACCGCGAACGACGAAGCCGACATCGGCCGACTCAATGCGCTCGGCGTCGATGGCATCTGCACGAACCATCCCGAACGGGTCGTCGCGATTCGCAGCTGAGCGGAGCACCGATGCGACATCGATCGTCCATCGCCCTGGTGCTGGGCCTCACGACGGCGGGCTGCGCCTCGGCGGGCAGCCGTCCCGCTCCCGCGCCCGTCGCAGCATCCCCGTCCGTCGCGCGTGAGCCGATCTCCATCTCGGCGCTCCGCCCGCAGTATCCCTCCACCTACCAGCGCCACCCCTCGGCGCCCGTCGTGATCCGGAACGCCACGATCCTCACGGCCGCCGGACCGGAGCTGCCGAAGGCGTCGATCGTGCTCGCCGACGGCAAGGTCGTCGCCGTGGGTGAGACGGTCGCGGTGCCCGAGGGTGCCGTGGTGATCGACGGCACGGGCAAGTTCGTCACCCCGGGCCTCATCGACGATCACAGCCATCTCGGCGTGTACGCCGCGCCCGCCACCGCCGCCGAGAGCGACGGCAACGAGATGACGCAGCCGGTCACGGCGGAGGTGTGGGCCGAGCATTCGTTCTGGCCGCAGGACCCGCAGATCCCGCTGGCGATCGCCGGCGGCGTCACCGTGATCCAGGTCCTGCCGGGCTCGGCGAACCTGATCGGCGGCCGCTCGGTGACGCTGCGGCTCGTGCCCGCGCGCACCATGCAGGAGATGAAGTTCCCCGGCGCGCCGCACGGCCTCAAGATGGCGTGCGGCGAGAATCCCAAGCGCATCCACGCCGGACGCGGCCCCTCGACGCGCATGGGGAACATGGCGGGCTACCGGGCCGCGTTCGCCAGCGCGGAGCGGTATCGCCGCGAGTGGGACCGATGGCTCGCCCGCCCGGACAGCACGCCGCCGGTCCGCGACCTCGAGCTCGAGTCGCTCGCCGGAGCGTTGCGCGGCGACATCCTCGTGCACACCCACTGCTACCGCGCCGACGAAATGGCGCAGATGCTCGACCTCGCGCGCGAGTTCGGCTTCCGCATCCGCTCGTTCCACCACGCGCTGGAGGCGTACAAGATCGCGGACCTGCTCGCCCGGGACGACGTGGCGAGCTCGATCTTCTTCGACCTCTGGGGCATCAAGATGGAGGCGTTCGACGGCATCCCGGAGAACGCGGCGCTGCTGGCCCAGGCGGGGGCGCGCGTGGTCATCCACTCCGACAGCGAACTGCGCATCCAGCGCCTGAACCAGGAAGCCGGCCGGGCGATGTACGCCGGCATCAACGCCGGCCTGCCGGTGACGCGCGAGGAGGCGATCCGCTGGATCACGCTCAACCCGGCCTGGGCGCTTGGCATCGACGACGTCACGGGGTCGCTCGAGCCGGGCAAGGCCGCGGATGTGGTGCTCTGGTCGGGCGATCCGTTCTCGGTCTACAGCAAGGCCGAGCGCGTCTACAACGAGGGCCGGCTGGTGTTCGACCGGCACGACCCCGCGCAGCAGATGCGGACGGACTTCAACTTGGGCATCACGCCGCCCGGGATCGGTCCATGAGGCAGGCGCTCGGCGTCCTCCTGGCGCTCGCCGCGGCGGTGCCGCTCGAGGCACAGACGGTGGCGATCATCGGCGGGCGCGTGCATCCGGTGAGCGGTCCCGTGATCGAGGACGGCACCGTGGTGCTGCGTGACGGTCGCATCGTCGCGGTCGGTCGCGGCATCGCCGTGCCGCCCGACGCGGAACGCATCGACGCCCGGGGCAAGTGGGTCACACCGGGCCTCTTCCATGGCTACTCGACGCTCGGGACGACGCTCTTCGGGACCGGCTCCGTCGAGAAGGTCCGGGAGAACGACAAGTCGGGCGACGTCACCGCGTCGTTCCGCGTGGCGGAAGGCGTCGATCCGGCGATGGTGACGATCCCGGTGGCGCGCCTCGAAGGCCTGACCACCACCGTCACGGTGCCGGAAGGCGGACTCATCCCCGGCCAGGCCGCCCTGATCGACCTGGCGGGTGATCGACTGGACGACATGCTCGTGAATCCAAGTGTCGCGATGGTCGCGCTCCTCACCGAGGAGAGCAAGGCGGCGGGCGGCGGGTCGCGTGCGGGCGCGCTGGAGCGGCTGCGCGAGCTGTTCCGTGATGCGCGC
>DASUOW010000187.1:0-4015 GCA_036276435.1 Gemmatimonadales bacterium | reverse complement strand
CGTCGGCGCGAGGCGCGCGCCGAAGAAGGCCTGCGCCTGGTCGAGCACGCGGGCCGGCGGAAGGTGGGTACGATGGAAGTACTTCATGCCTCCTGGTAGTACTCGATGCCGAGGTGCGTGATCTGCTCCTCGCCCATCATCCACCGGAGGGTGTTCTTGAGCTTCGTCTGCTGGATGAACAGGTCGTGCTCGGGATAGAGCCCCGCGGCCACCTGCGGGCTCTTGAAGTAGAACGACAGCCACTCCTGGATCCCCGACATCCCGGCGCGCTGCGCGAGGTCCGAGAAGAGCGCCAGGTCGAGCACCAGCGGTGCGGCGAGGATGGAGTCGCGGCAGAGGAAGTCGACCTTGATCTGCATCGGGTAGCCCAGCCACCCGAAGATGTCGATGTTGTCCCAGCCCTCCTTGTTGTCCCCACGCGGCGGGTAGTAGTTGATCCGCACCTTGTGGTAGATGTTGCCGTACAGCTGGGGATAGACCTGGGGCTGGAGGATGTACTCGAGCACGCCGAGCTTCGACTCCTCCTTCGTCTTGAAGCTCTCCGGGTCGTCGAGCACCTCGCCGTCGCGGTTGCCGAGGATGTTCGTCGAGTACCAGCCGGCGACGCCGAGCATGCGGGCCTTGAACATCGGCGCCAGCACGGTCTTGAGCATCGTCTGGCCGGTCTTGAAGTCCTTGCCGCCGACCGCGACCTTCCGGTCCTTCGCCAGCTGCTCGAGCGCCGGGATGTCGCAGCAGAGGTTCGGCGCGCCGTTCATGAACGCCACCCCCTCCATGATCGCCGCGTAGGCGTAGAGCATCGACGGCGCGATGGTCGGGTCGTTGGCCTCCATCGCCTTCTCGAACGCCTCGAGCGTCTGGTGCGACGGCCCCGGCGCGATGAAGATCTCGGTCGAGGCGCACCACACGATCACGACGCGGCTGCAGCCATTCTTCGCCTTGAAGTCGCGGATGTCCTGCCGCAGCTGCTCGGCGAGGTCGCGCTTCGTCTTGCCCTTCTTGACGTTGGTGCCCTCGAGCCGCTTCACGTAGTTGCGGTCGAAGGCGGCCGGGATCGGCGTGATCCCCTTCAGGAAGGGGGCGATGAGCTCGACGTGCTCGTGCTTGTCGAGCACGCCGCACTTGAGGGCGGCCTCGTAGGCATTGTCCGGGATCGGGTCCCACGCGCCGAAGACGAGGTCGTCGAGCTTCGCGAGGGGCACGAAGTCCTTGATCAGCGGCGAGCGCGCCTCGGTGCGCTTGCCGAGGCGGATGGTGGCGAGCTGCGTCAGGGAGCCGTAGAGCTCGCCCTTGCCGCGGCGCGCGAGCTCGACGCCCGCGATGAACGTCGTCGCCACCGCTCCCAGGCCGACGGTGAGCACGCCGAGCTTGCCCTCGGCCGGGGCCACCTGTCGCGCCGAAGTGGATGCCACGGGTCCAACTCCTTTCATGAGGGCGTCATTCGCGGGCATCGGGGCCCGCGAGATCCGCCGCGTTCGCCGCGCCGTGCACGTGCACGGCGCGCTGGACGATGGTGATCAGCGCGAGGAGCGTGAGGACGGCCACGCTGGCCTCGAGGATCACGCCGCCGGGACCGGCGCCGAACAGCAGCGACAGGAGCCCGATCGAGACGATGCGTTCGGCACGCTGCGCGATGCCGACCTTGCAGTCGAGCCCGAGCCCTTCGGCCCGGGCCCGCTCGTACGACACCACCAGCGACGCCAGCGTCGCCACCATGCAGAGCACCACGCCCGCCTCGCGGTACTGGATGCCCGGAGCCAGCAGGAGGTACGTCCCGATGCCGATGAACGTCGCGCCGTCGCCGATGCGGTCGAGGGTCGAGTCGTAGAAGGCCCCGACCCGCGTCACCATCCCGCCGCGGCGGGCCACCTGCCCGTCGATGGTGTCCACCAGCCCGCTCAGCAGCAGGAACAGCCCGCCGATGCGGACGTGCCCCATGCCGTAGGCCACGGCCGAGATCAGCACCAGCCCGGTGCCGAAGGTGGTGATGGTGTTGGGCCGGACGCCCCACTTGAGCAGCACGTCGACCAGCGGTCGCACGGTGGCATAAAACGGCCGCTCCAGAACCGCGAGCGGCTTCACACGCCACCTCGAAGGCAGCGACCCCGGAGCGAGCGTCTGGAGGTGTTCATTGACAGTCGCAAAGGATAACGGCCAAGCGGAGTTGGGGCAATCGAGTTCGGTGTCAGTCCGGGTAGATCTGGACCGCCTTCCCGGCCGGCATCCAGGCGTCGCGCTGGCGAGCCCACGCCGCACGGAACGACGCGGCGGATCGTCCCGCGTCGAGTCCCTTCCGCAGCGCATCGGTGCCGGCCAACCGGTCGAAGTGCGCGGGGATCCAGCGGAATTCGGCCGGATGCCGCGCCCGCACCGCCGCCAGCAGGCGCACCGCTACCTCGGTGGGGTCGTAGCGCGCCGGGTCGACGACCTGCAGGCGCAGCCCGGTCAGGACCGTATCGGCATACTTCGAATCCCCTGGAGCTCGTGGCGTCAAGCCATTCGCCAGCATAAGCTTGACTCCATCAACCTCACCCATAGCATCACGTATGCCGGCGGCGTCGAGCCACGGAGCCGCGATCACCTCGAACGGCATGGCCGTGCCCCGCCCGACCGAGAGGTTGGTGCCCTCGAACAGGCAGAGCCCGGGGTAGTGCAGCAGCCCCTCGAGCCGGGGCAGGTTCGGACTCGGCGGCACGAACGGCAGCCCCGTGGCGTCGAACCGCATGCTCCGTCGCCAGCCCGACGCGGGCACCACGGTGAGCGCAACCCTCAGCTCGAGCTCCCTGACCGCCAGGCGGGCCAGTTCCCCGAGGGTCAGGCCAGGCCGCATGGGCATGGCCAGCGGCCCGACGAAGGTCCGGAAGGCCGGGTCGAGCACGTTGCCCTGCACCGCCCCGCCCAACGGGTTGGGCCGGTCGAGCACCACCACCGGGATGCCGGACGCGCCGGCGGCCCGCATCACCTCGATGGTCGTCGAGAGATAGGTGAAGTACCGCGCGCCCACGTCCTGCAGGTCGACGAGCAGGACGTCGAGACCCTGCAGCATCTCGGGCTTCGGCGCCCGGGCGGCACCATACAGACTGTAGATTGGGAGGCCCGTGGCGCTGTCGGTCGATGACGTCACGTGTTCACCCGGCGCCGCCGCACCCCGGAAGCCGTGCTCGGGGCTGAACAGCGCCGCGAGCGCCACGCCCGCGCCGAGCAGGCGGTCCACGTCGCTCGTGCCGGCACCATCGACCCCGGTATGATTCGTCACCAGGCCCACGCGCCGGCCGCGCACGAGGTGTGCGCTGTCGGCGAGCAGCACCTCGATGCCCGGACGCACCGGGCCCGCCGCGGGCGCGACCTGACCCGCCGCGCATCCGACGAGCGCCAGCATCGCCACCATCGCCCGAGCCACGTGACCCGTCACCGCATCGCCCTCGCTCTGCTGTTGCTGGTGGCCTGCACGCCCTCGGCGCCGCCGGGGCCGGCGCCGCTCGCCGACACGCCGGACGAGGAGTTGCTTCGCGGGCTGTCGCGCCGCGACCGGATCGCCCAGCTCGTCTGGCCCTGGATCGCCGGCACCTACGCGCCCTACGCCGACGAAACGTACACGCGCACCGTGGCGCGGTGGGTGGACTCGCTGCACGTGGGCGGCGTGCTGGTCTCCATCGGCGGCCCGCTCGACGTGGCGGCGAAGCTGAACGACCTCCAGCGGCGCGCCCCGCTGCCCCTGCTCGTGGGCGCCGACCTCGAGAGCGGCACGTCGTTCCGGCTCATCGGCGGCACGCCGACGCCGCCCAACATGGCGGTGGGCGCCACCGGCGAGGAGGCCGACGCCTTCTCGCTCGCGCGCATGACGGCGATCGAGGGACGCGCCGTGGGGATCCACGTCGCCTTCGCGCCCGTCGCCGACGTGAACGACAACCCCGACAACCCCGTCATCAACATCCGCTCCTTCGGCGAGGACCCGCGCGCCGTGGGCCGGCTCGCGGCCGCCGCGGTGCGCGGCCTCGAGTCGAACGGCATGGCG
>DASUOW010000186.1:0-7722 GCA_036276435.1 Gemmatimonadales bacterium | reverse complement strand
TCGTGCCGCGCGGGGGCGTGAGGGGCACCGGCCGCTGCTGCCCGGCCTGGTGCTGCAGAGCGAGCCCCGGCGGCTCTACCCGATGGGCCGCGCGGTGGCGCACGTGGTGGGGTACGTGGGCGAGGTCACCGAGCAGGAACTCGACGCCAATCGGTTCCCGGGGGCGACGTCCGGGTCGATCGTGGGCCGCTCAGGCATCGAGCGGGAGTACGACGACACGCTGCGCGGCCGTGAGGGCGTGCGCTACATCGAGGTGAACGCGCGGGGCGGCCTGGTGCGCGAGCAGGCCACCGTGGCCTCCCTCTCGCCCGTCGCGGGCAAGCCGCTCCGGACGACCATCGACGTGGACCTGCAGCGCTACATCGACAGCATCTGGCCGGCCGACGTGCGCGGCGCGATGATCGCCGTGACGCCGAAGGGCGAGATCCGCGCCCTCTATTCGGCGCCGTCGTACGATCCCAACGTCTTCGTCGGCGGCATCGGCGCAGCCGACTACCGGGCGCTGCTGCGCGACTCGGCGAACCCGCTGCTCAACCGGGCGCTCAACGGGCGCTATCCGCCGGCCTCGCCGTTCAAGCTGGCCACCGCGGCGATGGGCCTGAAGCGGAAGGAAATCACCCTCGACTCGCACATGCCCGTGCCGTGCCGCGGCGGCCTGCGCCTCGGCAATCGCGTCTTCAAGTGCTGGGACAAGAAGGGCCACGGCTCGCTCGACCTGATCGGGGCGGTGGCCAAGAGCTGCGACGTCTATTTCTACCAGCTCGGCCAGCGGCTCGGCCTCGAAGCCATCATCGAGGACGGCAACCTGATGGGCTTCCACGACAAGAGCGGCATCGACCTGCCGTCGGAGCAGTCGCCGGTGTTCCCGAAGGACCGGGCCTACTTCGACAAGAAGTACGGCGCCCGCAACTGGAGCCCGCCGGCGACCATCTTCAACTTCTCCATCGGCCAGGGCGAGAACACCCAGACGCTGGTCAACATGGTGAAGTTCTATGCCGCGCTGGCGGGCGACGGCAAGGTCCGTTCGCCGTACGTCGTGGCCCCGAGGAGCGCGGAGCCCACGCACGATCTCGGCCTGACACCCGAGCAGCTGGCGGGGCTGCGCAAGTCGCTCGTGGCCGTGGTGGAGCGGGGGACCGCGGCGCGCAGCCGGCGCACCGACCTCACCGTGGCCGGCAAGACGGGCACCGCCCAGAACCCGCACGGCGAGGATCACGGCTGGTTCATCGGCTTCGCGCCGGTGGAGAACCCCCAGGTGATCGTCGGGGCCATCATGGAGCACGCCGAGCACGGCACCACGGTGGCGCCGTACGTGGTGCAGGCGCTCTCGCGCTACGTGCTCGGCCCGGGCGAGCCGCCCACGAAACTGCAGATCCAGATTCCGGTGGACAGCGCGCCGCGCGACGTGCCCGCGCCGGATTCGAGCGCCCCCGACCAGCCGCCGGTCGCGCCCGAGATGCCGGCGGTGATCGGGCTCGGCCGTACCCCCGTGCATACGAGCCCCCAGCCATGAAGGCCGTCAGCGACCTCGATCGCCACCTCGCGATCGCGAGCGTGGCGCTGGTCTTCTTCGGACTGCTGACGCTCTACTCCGCCGGCCAGACCGACGTGCCGACGCGCGCCGTGGGCGTGTGGTGGCGGCAGTTCATCTGGTTCGGCGCCGGCATCGTGGTGGCGTGGGTCACGTATCTCGTCTCCCCCCGCATCCTCGAGTGGGTGGCGCCGGCGCTCTACGGCCTGGGGGTGGTGCTGCTGGTGGTCGTGCTGGCCGTCGGCACCGGCGCCGGCACGGCGGAAAGCAGCCACAGCTGGCTCGCCATCGGCGGGGTGCGCATCGGCCAGCCGGCGGAGTTCGCGAAGGTGGGCACCGTGCTGATGCTGGCCCGCTACCTGTCGGGGCTCAAGGAGGCGCCGTACTCGCTGCGCGACCTGCTGGTGCCGGGACTCATCGTGGGCGTGCCGTTCCTCCTGGTGCTCAAGCAGCCGGACCTGGGCAGCGCGCTGGTGTTCATCGGGATCGCCTTCGCCACGCTCTTCTGGGCCGGGACCCGGCCGCTGCTGCTGTTCATGATCGCGACCCCCGGCATCAGCCTGCTGCTCGCCTTCAGCACCACGGCGTGGAGCTTCTGGATGATCGGGCTCTTCGCGCTGCTCGTGATCGCCCGGCCGTTCGTCCTGGACTCGGTGGTGATCTACCTCGCCAACGTGGTCATGGGGGCCATCGCGATGCCGGTCTGGAAGAAGCTCGCGCCCTACCAGCAGAACCGGCTGCTGACGTTCCTCAACCCCGAGATCGATCCCCAGAAGGCCGGCTATCACGCCATCCAGTCGAAGGTGGCGATCGGGTCGGGCGGCTGGTTCGGCACCGGGTACACGGAGGGGCCGCAGAAGCGCCTCGCCTTCCTGCCGGAGCAGCACACCGACTTCGTCTTCTCGGTGGTGGGGGAGGAGCTGGGGTTCGTGGGGGTCACGATCGCGCTCGGGCTGTTCGCGATGCTGTTCTACCAGCTCGCCCGCATCGCGCGACGGGCCTCCGATCCGTTCTCCAGTCTCGCCGTGTTCGGCATCCTCGGCATGTTGTTCACGCATGTGTTCGAGAACATCGGCATGACGGTGAACGTGATGCCGATCACGGGCATTCCGCTGCCGTTCTTCTCGTACGGCGGGTCGTTCTTCCTGATCTGCAGTCTGTGCCTGGGGATCGCGTTCCGGGTCTCGTCGGAGGGTCGGCGCTCGGGCTATCTCGAGTTCTGACAATGACTTGACACCGAGGTCTGGCGCGGGCGGTACCGCCGTGCAAGATTTGATTTCCCAACGGCCGGATAGCCCATGACTCTCGCCCCCCTTCGCCCATGGCAGTAATGGCCTGGTTCAAGAAGGAACGAAAGCCGCGCACCTCGAATCGTGAACGCCTGGAGATCCCGGCGGACGCGTGGGAGAAGTGCGACGGCTGTGGCCACCTCGACCTGCGCGAGAAGTTCGAGAAGGCGCTCAGCGTCTGCCCCGAGTGCGGCCGGCACAAGCGCATCTCGGCGGAGGAGTACATCGAGCTCCTCACCGACGAAGGCACCTGGCGCGAGCTCTTCACCGGGCTGCGTTCCGTCGATCCCCTCAAGTTCGAGCACTACGCCGAGCGGCTGGTGGCGGCGCACCGGAAGGCGGGCGACGCCGACGCGTTCTACGCGGGCTCCGCCAAGATGGACGGCGTGCCGTTCCACCTGGGCGTCATGAACTTCGCGTTCATGGGCGGCTCGATGGGCTCGGTGGTGGGCGAGAAGATCGCCCGGCTCGCGCGCCGGTCGCTGGACAAGAAGTTTCCGCTGGTGATCGTCTCGACGTCCGGCGGCGCCCGCATGCAGGAGGGCGTGCTGTCGCTCATGCAGATGGCCAAGACGTCGGCGGCCATCGGCCAGCTGCGCCAGGCGGCGGTCCCCTACATCAGCATTCTCACCGATCCCACGACGGGCGGCGTCTCGGCGTCGTTCGCCATGCAGGGCGACGTGATCCTCGCCGAGCCGGGGGCGGTGATCGGCTTCGCGGGGCAGCGGGTGATCAAGCAGACCATCGGCCAGGACCTGCCGGAGGGCTTCCAGACGGCGGAATTCCTGCTCGAGCACGGCCAGATCGACGAGGTGGTGCCGCGGACCTCCCTCAAGGAGACCACCGCGCGCCTGCTGCGGCACATGTCCGGGCAGCGACCGCATCCGGCGAGCGCCGTCAGCTGAACCGCGCCCGCGGCCCTCGCGCGGCGCTCGATCCGCGCCCCGCTCGTCACGGGCGGGGCGTTTGCGTTCAGGGACCCTGAGTTCCCGGGAACACGCATGGTAACGGCGTACGACGACGCGCTGGCGTTCCTCTTTCCGCGCGTCACCACCATCAAGTTCGGCCTCGACACCACCCGCGCGCTGCTCGCCGCGGTGGGGGATCCGCACACGCTCATCCCCGTGGTGCACGTGGGCGGCACGAACGGGAAGGGCAGCGTGGCGACGGTGGTGGCCGCGGCGCTCGCCGAGGCGGGGTGGCGGGTCGGGCTCTACACCTCGCCCCACCTGGTGTCGTTCCGGGAACGCGTGCGCGTGGACGGCGTGCCGATCTCCGAGGACGCCGTGGCGATGTGGACGGCGCGTTTGCGGCCCCTGGTCGAGGAGCTCGGCGGCACCTTCTTCGAGGCCACCACCGCCATCGCCTTCGCCGACTTCGCCGCGCGCGGCGCCGAGATCGCGGTGGTCGAGGTGGGGCTGGGCGGGCGGCTCGACAGCACCAACGTGGTGCAACCGCTGGTGAGCACGGTCACCAAGATCGAGCTCGACCACATGAAGTACCTGGGGGACACTCGCGAGGCCATCGCCGGGGAGAAGGCGGGCATCGCCAAGCCGGGTGCGCCATTCGTGATCGGGGAGACCCGGCCGGAGATCGTGGCGGTGCTCGAGGCGCGCGGCCGAGAGTTCGTGCGGGCCCTCGACGCCGCGGCGGAGCTGGCGGTGCACGTCGTGCCGCCGGACGAGGTCTGGACGGGCGAGATCGGCATGGCCGGCCCACACCAGCGCCGGAACGCCGCCATCGCCGCGGCCACACTCCGGCTCCTGCCCGCGCCGTGGCGCCCCGACGAGGCGGCGATCGCGCGCGGCGTGGCGCGGGCCTTCATTCCCGGGCGGCTCGATCGGCGGGGCCGGTGGCTGTTCGACGTGGCCCACAATCCCGACGGGATGCGCACCCTCGTGGCGGCGCTCGCGGCCTCGCCCCCGCCGGGCCCGCTGCACGCCCTCGTCTCCATCCTGGGCGACAAGGACTGGCCCGAGATGCTCGTGACGCTCGACTGCGCGGTGACGAAGGGAGTCCTCACCCTCGCGCCCACGGCCGCGGGCCGGGGCTGGAACCTCGAATGGCTCGAGCGGTGGCTCCGGGACCCCGCCAGGCCTCCCGCGCGCGCCCAGTGGACGCTGGTGCCCGACTTCGACGCGGCGATCCGGCTGGCCCCGCAGGGCGCCGGGACGGTGCTGGTGACCGGCTCCTTCCACACCGTCGGCGACGTCATGACCAGCTTGGGGATGGAACCATGAGAGGCCGCCCCCTTATTTTGGCCCCATGAACCTCCAGCCCCTGCCGGGCTTCCGCGATTTCTTCCCAGCCGATCTCGCCCTCCGGTCGCACATCTTCGCGACGTGGCGGCGCGTGGCCACCCGCTACGGCTTCGAGGAGTACGACGGCCCGCCCCTCGAGCCGCTCGAGCTCTACACCGCCAAGAGCGGGGACGAGATCGTCGGCCAGCTCTACAACTTCACCGACAAGGGCGACCGGCAGGTCTCGCTGCGCCCCGAGATGACGCCCACGCTGGCGCGCATGGTGGCGGCGCGCGCCAACGGGCTCCGCAAGCCGATCCGCTGGTTCGCCCTGCCGCAGCTGTTCCGCTACGAGCGGCAGCAGCGCGGGCGCCTGCGCGAGCACTTCCAGTTCAACTGCGACCTCATCGGCGAGGTGGGCCCGGCGGGCGACGCCGAGCTGATCGCGCTCGCGCTCGACGTGCTGCGCGCCTTCGGCTTCACCGCCGACGACGTGAAGGTACGGCTCTCCGACCGCCGCGTGCTCGCGGCGCTGCTCACCGGCGGCGGCCTCCCCGAGGCGGCGTTGCCGGCGGCGTACGCGGCGGTCGACAAGATCGAGCGGATGAGCCGCGCCGACCTCGCGTTCCAGCTCAACGCGGCGGGGCTCACCGGGGCGCAGATCGAGCGCGTCTTCACGGTGGCCGGCCTGCGTGGCCGCGCCGACGTCATGGCGGCGCTCGCCGCGGTCCCGGCCGGGGAGACGGCGGCGGCCTCGCTCTCCGGCGTACTCGACGCCCTCGACGCCATGGGCCTCGGCGCGTACGTCGAGCTCGACATGACCATCGTGCGCGGCCTGGCCTACTACACGGGCACCGTGTTCGAGCTGTTCGACGCCGGCCGCTCGCTGCGCGCCATCTGCGGCGGCGGGCGCTACGACAACCTGCTGCAGTCGCTGGGCGGCGTGGACCTGCCGGCCGCCGGCTTCGGCATGGGCGACGTGGTGCTCGCCGAGCTGCTCAAGGACCGTGGCCTGGTGCCGGCGCCGGCGCACGCGCTCGACGCGTGGATCGCGGCCGTCACGCCCGAGGACCAGGGGCACGTGCTGGCGCTCGCGCACGAGCTGCGGGACGCGGGGTTCCGCATCGGCTACTCGTTCAACGCCGCCGGCCTCGGCAAGCAGCTGAAGGACGCGGACGCGCGGAACGCGCGCACCGCCCTCATCATCGGGCCCGACGACCGGGCCCGCGGCGAGGTGCAGCTCAAGCACCTCGGCGACAAGACGCAGCAGTCCGTGCCGCGCGACGCCGTCGCGAGCGCGCTGGCATCCACCGCCCACCCGGTCCCCTCGCATGGCTGACAACAAGGCCCTCACCACCCGCGCCGCCGACTTCAGCGCCTGGTACAACGAGCTCATCATGCGCGCGGAGCTGGCCGACTACAGTCCCGTGCGCGGCTGCATGGTCATCCGGCCGAACGGCTACGCCATCTGGGAGCAGATGCAGCGCGCGCTCGACCAGATGTTCAAGGACACCGGGCACCAGAACGCCTACTTCCCGCTGTTCATCCCGCAGAGCTTCCTCGCCAAGGAGGCGCAGCACGTCGAGGGCTTCGCGCCCGAGACGGCGGTGGTGACGCACGGCGGCGGGAAGCTGCTCGAGGAGCCGCTGGTGGTGCGGCCCACCTCGGAGACGATCATCTACTCGATGTACGCGAAGTGGATCCAGAGCTACCGCGACCTGCCGCTGCTCATCAACCAGTGGGCGAACGTGGTGCGCTGGGAGCTGCGCACGCGCCTCTTCCTGCGCACCACCGAGTTCCTCTGGCAGGAGGGCCACACCGCCCACGCCACGGAGGCGGAGGCGGAGGAGGAGACGCTGATGATCCTCGGGCTCTACCGCACCTTCATGGAGCAGTGGATGGGGATGCCGGTGCTCACCGGTCGCAAGACCGACAGCGAGCGCTTCGCCGGCGCGCTGCGCACGTACAGCTGCGAGGCGCTGATGCAGGACAACAAGGCGCTGCAGGCCGGCACCAGCCACAACCTGGGCCAGAACTTCGCGCGCGCCTTCGACGTGCAGTACCAGTCGGCCGACGGGGCGATGGAATACGTCTGGAACACGTCGTGGGGCGTCTCGACGCGCCTCGTGGGCGGCCTGATCATGACCCACGGCGACGACACCGGCCTCGTCTGCCCGCCGCGGCTGGCGCAGTACCAGGCGGTGATCGTGCCGATCTACAAGACCGACGAGGAGCGCGGCACCACGCTCGAGGTGGCGCAGCGCATCAGGGCCGACCTGCAGAAGGCCGGCTTCCGCATCCACGTCGATGCCCGCGACGGGCTCAAGCCCGGCGCCAAGTACTACGAGTGGGAGGCGCGCGGCGTGCCGCTCAGGCTCGAGATCGGCCCGCGGGACGTCGGCAACGGCGTGGCGACGATGGCGCGCCGCACCGGCGGACCGAAGGAGCCGCTGCCGTTCGCCGACATCGTGGCGCGGTTCGGCCAGGAAGTGGACAGGATGCAGCAGGGGCTGCTCGCCACCGCGATTGCCCGGCGCGAGGCGAACAGCCTGCGCGCGCCGAAGAGCAAGCAGGAGTTCATCGACTTCCTCGCGGCCGACGGCGGGTTCGTGTACGCCGGCTGGTGCGGCGATCCGGCGGTGGAGGAGGAAATCAAGCAGCA
>DASUOW010000185.1:0-10287 GCA_036276435.1 Gemmatimonadales bacterium | reverse complement strand
GGCGAGCGACAGGCGCATGGGTGTGCTCCGTAGGTGGCGGATGGCGGAGGAGGCCAGCGCAACCTACGGAGCGTGTGCCGCAGCGACAAGCGCGAATCAGGCCGGCGAGAACCGCAGTGGCGGCGGCAGCGCCACTTCCGGCGTCAGGTAGCGCGACGCGGTGCGCACGCGGCGGAGCGCGCGGCGTGCATACCGCCGCACCCCGGCCACCTGCGCCGCGCTCAGCGGCTGGAACGGCCGGAAGTCGAAGGGATGACGGTGCGCCACCTCGCGGTCGGCCTGGATGCCCGTCCATTCGGCACCGAAGCTCGGCAGCAGCTCGACCATCACCGCGAACACGCGCTCGGCCGACAGCCCGCGACCGAAGGCGTACGGCAGGTAGCGCGTCGAGATGAGCTGCCAGAAGGCCTCGGAGCCCGGGGTGTCGGAGCCGGCATCGTACTCGAGCGCGGTGCACAGCAGCCCCCACACGATGTCGCGCTCCTTGCGCGCACGGTTCCGCGTGGGCGAATCGGGCGCCGCGGTCCAGTGCCGCAGGTGCGCGCCGTTGAGCCAATAGCCCGTCGGCAGGCCGAGGCGCCACAGGCGCAGGTTGAGCTCGGTCCACTCGCCCCAGAAGCGGCGCCGCTCGCGGAAGCCGCCGGCCTGCCGCAGGATCTCGGTGTACCCGGCGCAGAGCAGGCCGTGCACCGGCATCCAGCGCACCTTGCCCTGGTCGACTGACGGGGTGTCCGGCCGCGGCTTGTGCCGCCGGTCGGAGTCGTTCTCGTAGCTCGGCAGCCCGACGAGCGCGAGCGGCTCGGCGGCGAGGGCCGCGTCGAGCGAACCGAGGAGGTCGCCGTGCACGGTGACGTCGTCGTCGAGGTAGCAGATGCGCGGCGTCTCGCACGCCGCGAGCAGCGCGTTGCGCCCCTTGGTGATGGTCGGATCGGCGTCGCCGGCGAGGAAGCGCACCGGCAGCGCGCCCGCGAGCGTACGGAGATGGACCTGCGCCTCGGCGGAGAGCGCCTCCGTGCCGTCGTTGCGCAGGACGAGGATCTCGGCGCTCGAGGCATCCACGGTGGCCGCGAGCGACTCGATCAGGCGGCCGAGGTACTCCTCGCGCGACGGCAGGGTCAGGATCGCCAGCGACCACTCGCGGCGACGAGGCTTCAGGAGTGACATGGCAAACCTCCCAGCGTGGAGACGACCCGGCACCAGCCCGCCGTACCGACCTCCGGGGCGATGCTGACGTCGGCGAGCGCCGACAGTGCGGGATGGACGGTGCCGTCGGGACGTGGCACCGCGAAGCGGAGTTCGGCGGCCTGCAGCAGGCTGATGTCGTTCTCGCCGTCGCCGATGGCGGCGACCACGGCGGGCGAGCGCCCCGCGAGGGTCCGCGCGCGCAGGTAGCGCCGCAGCGCCTGGCCCTTGCCGGGACCCCGCCAGACGGCGAGCCAGCGCCCGCCGGAGAGCACCTGGTACCCGGCGCGCCGCAGCGTGGCGCTCCACGCCACGACGGCCTCGTCGCCGGCATCGGCGTGCACGAGCACGGAGGCACGCCGGCTGGCGGCGCGCTGCACCTCGCCGTCGTCGCCGATCAGCCGCCGCAGCGTGGCTGGCTCGAGCTCCTCCATGAGCTGCACCGGCGCGCGGTGGCGCGCGCGCGCCGAGCGCACGACCCGGCGCGCCTCGCCGCAGCCCTCGCCGAGGACGGCGACGAAGGCGTGGCCGTGCCCGATGCGCTCGCGGCGCGCGCCCCGGAGGTGCCACGCGACGTCGTCGTCCCGGGTCACGACCACCGCCCCGTTCTCGGCGATGAAGTCGCCGCTGGCGCCCAGCAGCTCGTCGAGATGCGCGAGCTCCTCGACGGTGCGGCTGGAGGCGAAGAGCACCTCCACCTGCGACGGCCGGCGCTCCCAGGCCGCGCAGAGCGACTCGACCGTCAGCCCTTCACTCCAGAACGTCCCGTCGACGTCGCTCGCGAGCAGGACGGACGACGGCCGGGCGGTCGCGGCTCCCGCCGTCATGCGACCCCGCCCGGCAGCTGGTGCGACGCCACGCCGGCGTGGGCGGGCGTCTGGCGCAGCCGGGCGCCGACCACCACCACCGGGCACGGCGCGGAGACGAGGAGCTTCCGGGTCGTCGCGCCGGGCGCCAGCGGCTGGAATCCGGAACGGCCGTGACTGCCCACCACGAGCACCCGCGCGGCGCACGCATGGGCTTCCCGTGCCAGCACGACCCAGGGCGCCCCGCCGGTCCGGCGTTCGATGCGCATGCCCTCGTCCTGCAGGTCCGCCAGCCAGAACGTCGAGGAGTCCGGGGCATCGGCCACGTGCACCACGCGCAGGCGTCCGTGCATGAGCCCCGCGAGGCGCTCGGCCTCGGCGACGACCAGCCGGGCCACCGGCGAGTCGTCGACGGCGGCAAGCACGAGGAGTTCGGTCGGCATGCGGCCTCCGTGGAAGGGCAACGAGCGAGTCTGCCCCACTGAAAAGGCAAGCACGGGGCCACCGGTGTCGGCGTTGCGGGACAACGAGTTGCGGGAGCGCGGAGCGGTCGCGCCGAGGAGGGCTGCCCCAGTGGTGGGGCAGGTTGGGACTGCGGTCAGACGTCCAGGGCGGGGTCCTCGGCGCGGTATTCCTCGAGGCGGCGGTAGAGCGTCTTCCGGTCGAGGCCGAGCAGCACGGCGGCCCGCGAGCGATTGCCCTGCACCGAGCGGAGCACTTCGAGGATGTAGGCGCGCTCCACGTCGCGCAGGGTGAGGCCCTGACGCGCGGCGGCGGCGACCTGCATCTCGAGCCCGGGCGCCTCGCGCAGCCGCGGCGGCAGGTCGTCGAGCGTGATGACCTCGCCCGTCGCGAGCGTCGCCGCCCGCGCGATCACGTTGCGCAGCTCGCGCACGTTGCCGGGCCAGGTATAGGCGCGGAACGCCTCCACCACCTCGGGGGCGAATCGCAGCGGCGCGGGCTCCGTGTCGTCGTCCGACGCGGCGAGCCGGCCTTCGTGCAGCGCCCGCGACAGCAGGTACGCCGCGAGCTCCGGGAGGTCCTCGAGCCGCTCGCGCAGCGGTGGCAGGTGCACCGTGAGCACGTTCAGCCGCCAGAAGAGGTCCTGACGGAAGCGTCCCGCGCGCATGTCCGCCTCGAGATCCCGGTTCGTGGCGGCCACCACCCGCACGTCGGCACTCACGGTGCGCGTCGCGCCCACGCGCCGCACCTCGCCGGACTCGAGGGCGCGCAGCAGCTTCGGCTGCAGCGAGACGGGGAGCTCGCCGATCTCGTCGAGGAAGAGCGTCCCGCCGTTCGCCACCTGGAACAGCCCGTCCCGCGCGCGATCCGCGCCGGTGAAGGCGCCGCGCTCATGGCCGAACAGCTCGCTCTCGAGCAGGTGCTCGGGCAGTGCGCCGCAGTTCACCGGCACGAAGGTGCCGCGCCCGGACAGCTGGTGCACGGCACGCGCCACCAGCTCCTTGCCGGTGCCGCTCTCGCCGGTGATGAGCACCGGATGGGCGGAGCGCGCCGCGCGTTCCAGCAGCCGGAACACCTCCTGCATCGCGGGGGAGCGCCCCACGAATCCCGGGAGCGGCGGCGGCACCGCGGCGGGTGCCGTCGGGGACCGGCGCGCCCGGCTCTCCACGAGGGCGCGCTCGATGGCGTGGAGCAGCTCCTCGGTGCCGATGGGCTTGGTGAGGTAGTCGAACGCGCCCGCCCGCACGAGCTCGATGGCCGACTCGATCGACCCGAAGGCGGTGATGACGATCACGTTGACGTGCGGCCGGGTGGCGCGCAGGTGCGCGAGCAGCTCGCTCCCCTGCTGGCCCGGCAGCACGAGATCGGTGATCGCCAGGTCCACCTCGAGGCCCGCATCGAGGGCGCGTCGCGCCGCCTCGACGCTCGAGAAGGGATGCGCCTCGTACTTCGCCTCGCGGACGATGTCGGTCAGCAGGTCGAGGAGCGCGTGGTCGTCCTCGACGATCAGCAGGTGTTCAGGCATGGACGGCCTCCGCGCGCGGGCTCATGGGCAGCCGCACCGTGAAGCGCGCGCCGGACGGGTCGAGGTTCCCGACCTCGAGGCGACCGCCGTGCTCCTCCACGATGCTCCGCGCCACGATGAGGCCGAGGCCGGTGCCGCGCCGCTTGGTCGAGAAGAAGGGCTCGAAGAGCCGGGCGAGTTCCTCGGGCGTGAGGCCGGGGCCGCTGTCCTCCACGTCGATCACGACCCAGCCGGGCGCCGTCCCGTCGGTCGCGGGCACGGCGCGGGCGCGGATCGCGAGGCGACGATCGCCATCGGTCGAGTCCATCGCCTGCGCCGCATTGAGCACGAGGTTGGTGAACACCTGATGCAGCTGGTCGGGGTCGGCCTCCACCTGCAGCGCGTCGCCGGCGAGATCGAGTGCCACGTGCACGTCGCGCCGCACCAGTTCATGCTCGAGGAACTCCACCACGTCGTCGAGCACCCCGGCGAGCGGCACGGCGCGGCGGCGCGGCTCCTTGCGCCGGGCGAAGTCGAGCATGTTGTGCACGATGGTGGAGATGCGCTGGATCTGCTGGATGATCACCTGCAGGCTCCGCCGCCGCGGCGACGCCTCGTCCTCGTGGCGCAGCAGCAGCTCGGCCCGTCCCCCGATGACGTTCAGCGGCGCCGCGATCTCGTGGGCCAGGCCGGCCGCCAGGTTGCCGATGGCCCCCATCTTCTGCGATTCGCGCAGCTGCTGGTCGAGCAGGAGGCGGTGCTCGGTCTCGCGCAGCAGGTCGGCCCGCGCGGTCTCCAGGTTCTCCGCCATGGCGTCGAGCGACGCCCCCAGCTCGCGCAGCTCGCCGGCGCCGGCGCGGTCCCCGACGCGATGGGCGAGGTCGCCGGCGCCGAGGCGTCGGGTGGCCTGGACGAGCCGCCCCAGCGGTCGCGTCACCACGCGGTGCACCGCGACGAGGGTGAGCAGGGTCAATGCCGCGAGCAGGGTCAGCGTGATCAGCACGACGCTCTCCCGCACCTCGCGGAGGTCGTCCCGGATGAAGTCGAGGAGCTGGGTGACCTCGAGCACCGCGATCCGCCCACCGCGCGCATCGCGCACCGAGCGGAGGATCGAGTACACGTGGCGCCCGTCCATCGTGCGCTCGGTGACGAGGGAATCCTCGCCGGTGAGCACCGAACGCACCCGTGCCGCGTCGAGGCGTCCCGTGGAGTCGACGAGATCCGACGCGAAGAGCAGCGTGCCCGTCGTGTCGTAGATCGCGATCCCGTAGATGGCGGGATTGAGGGTGATGCGGTTGAGGGCCCGGCGCACGTCCCGCCGGGGCGCCGTGCGGAGCACGGACTCGAAGGCGAGCCCCACCGCCCTCGCGTACACGTGCACCTCGCGGCGGGCGGTCGCCACGAGGGCCGCCTCCCGCTCGCGCAGCGTCCACGTGCCGTACCCCGCCATGATCAGCAGGACGACGGGCAGCAGGATGAGCAGCAACCGGGTGCCAAGGCGCATGCGGGTAGGATGGACGGGGGCCCGGGTCCGTGCAAGCCGTCGTGCTTGACGCCACGGGTCCCGTCCCCGAACATCCGTGACCCTCTTCGGAGTCGCGCCCTGTCGTCACGCCGCGTCACCCGCCGTCTCTGCCTCGCCGCCGCCGTGCTGCTCGTGCCCGCCCTCCCTGCCGCCGCGCAGACCAAGGCCGCGTGGAAGCACTTCGACGCCTACGTGCAGCAGGGCATGCGGGACTGGCAGGTGCCGGGGCTGTCGATCGTCGTGGTGCGGAACGACAGCGTCGTCTTCCTGAAGGGCTACGGCGTGCGCACCCTGGGCACCGCCGGCCCCGTGGATGCGCGGACGCTCTTCGGCATCATGTCCACCACGAAGGCGATGACGGCCATGGCCCTCGCCATGCTCGTGGACGAGGGGAAGGTCCGCTGGGAGGATCCCGTCACGAAGTGGCTGCCCGCGTTCCAGACGGCGGACGCGCTCCTCACGCGCGACCTGCGCGTGGTGGACCTGCTCACCCACAGCACCGGCCTGCCCAACGCCGACCTGCTCTGGGTGCGCGGCGACCTCGACGAGGCGGAAGTGCTGCGGCGCGTCCGGGGGCTCGCGCCGACGTATCCGCTGCGCGGCGGGTTCATCTACCAGAACGTGATGTACGGCGTGGCCGGCGCGGTGATCGCGCAGGCGTCGGGCATGTCGTGGGGCGAGTTCCTGCAGCGGCGCCTCTTCACGCCGCTGGCCATGTCCCGCACCCATCCGACCTACGCCGCCGTCGTCGCGGCTAAGGACGGCAACGTGTCGTCGGCGCACTACCGGATCCGCGACACGGTGCGCGCGATCGCGGACGAGTCCGTGGACCACGTGCCCGCCGCGGGCGCCGTGTGGTCCACCGCCGAGGACATGGGGCGCTGGCTGCGGTTCCTGCTCGACTCGTCCCGCGTCGACGGCCGGCGGCTGGTGAGCGACAGCGCGTTCCGGCGGCTCTTCCAGCCGCAGAGCTTCGTGGGCGCGAGCGAGTTCTATCCGACGGCGCAGCTCACGAAACCGCACTGGACCACCTATGGCCTGGGCTGGTTCCAGCAGGACTACCGCGGGGAGATGGTGCAGATGCACACGGGCAGCCTCGACGGGCGCACCGCGATCATCGGCCTGATCCCCGAGCGGCGCCTCGGGGTGTACGTGTTCGGCAACCTCGATCACGCCGAGCTGCGCCACGCGCTGATGTGGAAGACGTTCGACGTGCTGCTCGGCGCGCCCGAGCGCGACTGGAGCCGCGAGCTCCTGGCACTCTACGGTGCCCGTCGCGCGCGGGCGGATTCGGCGCGGCGCGCCGTCGAGGCCGCGCGGGTGACGGGCACGTCGCCGTCCCTGCCGCTCGACCGCTACGCCGGGCGCTACGAGCATCCCGTCTGGGGCGACATCGAGATATCGGCCGCCTCCGGCACGTTGCGCCTGCGCGCCGGTACGAACCCCATGACGGCGGGCCCGCTCGAGCACTGGCACTACGACACGTTCCGCGCCGCCCTCGGTGACGGCCGTGACGCGCCGATGCTGGCCACGTTCGCCCTCGACGCCCGCGGAACGCCCGCGCAGCTCACGCTGATGGGCGAGCGCTTCGCGCGCACGGCACCGGTCACCCAGTAGCGGAAACCGCCGGGGGCGCGGCGACGTCGGGTGAAGACGCCCCCTCCCGCGACCCCAGACGAGGTCCCGATGCCCCTGCCCCGCGCCGTGCTGCTCCTGACGCTGCTCCTCGCCGGTACCGGCTCGCTCTCCGCCCAGCAATCGGCGGCGGTCGCGTCGTATGTCGCCGCGCGCGCCCAGGTCGACCGGGCCATCGCGGCCCTCGGCGGCGACTCGGTGCTCGCCGGCCTCGTCATCGCCACCACGTTCCGCGGCCAGCAGATCCAGCGGCACCAGAGCCACCGGCCCGCGCCGCCCTGGGAGCGCACCCCCGTGTCGGGCGAGGTGACGCTCGACTTTGCCCGGCAACGCATCGGCTACCAGCAGCGCACCGAGTTCCCCGGCGGCTTCCGGTCCCACACCGGCTACGTGAACGACGGCCGGGACGCATGGCTGATGAACTTCGTGCGCGGGACGCGCGCGCCCGCCACCGGCCCGGCGCGGACGTTCAACGGGGCCTGGAACATGGTCCGGCGGAGCCCGCACTGGCTCGTGCTGCAGGCCCGCGAGCGCGCCGCGACGTTGCGCTCGGCCGGCACCTCGACCCTCGACGGCCGCCCGCACGACGTGGTGAGCTTCGCCACCGCCGACGGCCGGCTGCTGTGGCTCCACCTCGATCGCGGCACCGGCCTGCCGAGCGCGTTCACGATGCTGAACCACGACCCGTTCCTGGGCGACGTGGAGGACCGCATCGCCTTCGCGGGCTGGCGCCGCGCGGGCGGCACGATGGTGCCGTCGGTGCGGCGCGTCTCGCGGGCGGGCGAGGTGATCGAGGAGGTGCAGGAGGAGACCACCGTGAACGCGCCCGTGGCCGATTCCGTGTTCGCGGTGCGCACGGCGCTCGTCCTCGACACGGTGGTGGTCACGCCGCGCCGGTCGGAGCTGCGGCCGCTGGCACCGGGGGTGCACCTCCTGGTGGCCGTGCAGGGCCAGAACGCACTCGTGGTGGAGTTCGCCGATCACCTTGCCGTGATCGAGCCGTACGGCGACGACGGCGCCTCGCGCACCGCGATGGCCACCATCGCCGCCGCCCTGCCGGGCAAGCCCATCCGCTACATCGTGGCGACGCATCACCACGACGACCACGCGGGGGGCGTGCGCGCCTACCTCGCCGCCGGCGCCACGCTCGTGACCACCGACGCCAACCGCGATCACTTCGTCCGGTTCGCGCGCGGCCGCGGCTCACTGCCGCCGGATGCGGCGGAGGTCGCGGGCACGACCCGCCTCGAGACGTTCACCGGGCGGAAGGTGCTCGCGGACGGCACGCGCCGGCTGGAGCTGATCGACATCGGACCCAACCCGCACACCGAGGAGATGCTCGTCGCGTGGCTCCCCTCGGAGGGCGTCATGTTCCAGGGCGACCTGTTGAACGCGCCATGGGACGGCTCGCCGTTTCCCGGCAACGAGACCAGCGCCTACTTCAGCGAGTGGCTCGGACGCGCCGGCCTGGCGCCGCGCACGATCGCGGCGGTGCACGGGCCGCCGCAGACGGTGGACGAGCTGCGCGCCGCCGTGACGCGATTCCAGGAGCGTGCCGCGCGATGACCTCGCCGCAGGGCGCGCTCGAGCGCCACCTGCTCGACAGCCGCGAGCGCATCGTGGCGTTCGTGCGCGCCCGGCTCGGCGATGCCGACGCGGCCGACGACGTGGTGCAGGAGGCGTCGCTGCGCGCGCTCCGCGCGGCCCCGGAGCTGCGCGACGAGTCGCGGCTGCCCGCGTGGTTTCACACCATCCTGCTCAACACCATCACGGACATGCACCGGCGAGGCCGGCGAAGTGAGCGCCTGCACGCCGCGGTGAGCCGCGAATCCGCCGACGCCGGGCCGTCGCCCGACGAGGTGGAGGAGCTGTGCCGCTGCTTCGAGCCGCTGCTGCAGACCCTCAAGCCCGAGTACGCCGAGGTGCTCGCCGCCGACCTGCGCAACGAGGATGCCCGTGCCACCGCGGAGCGCCTCCACATCACGCCGAACAACCTCAAGGTCCGCCGCCACCGCGCGCGGGAGGTGCTGCGGGCCCGGCTCGACGAGGCGTGCCGGATGTGCGGGCGGCACGGCTGCCTCGACTGCACCTGCGGGTCACTGTAACCGCCGGCGGGTACGAGCGTCTCTGGGATGACCCTCTTCCTGGAGCGCCCATGACGTCCCTCAGCCGCCTCGCCCTCTCCGCCACCCTGCACTGCCTCACCGGCTGCGGCATCGGCGAGGTCCTCGGCCTCGTGCTCGGCACGGCACTCGGCCTCGGCAACGGCGCCACCATGGCGCTGGCGATCGCCCTCGCCTTCGCGTTCGGCTACGCCTTCACCCTCGTGCCGCTGGCGCGCTCCGGCATGACGCTGGCCGCCGCCCTGAAGCTCGCGCTCGCCGCCGATACCGCGTCCATCACCATCATGGAGCTCGTGGACAACGGCATCATGCTCGCGATTCCCGGGGCCATGGACGCCGGCCTTGGCGACGGGCTCTTCTGGGGCAGCCTCACCCTGTCGCTGGCGCTCGCGGCCGCCGCGGCGTTCCCGGTGAACCTCTGGCTGATCCGGCGCGGCAGCGGGCACGCACGGATTCACGCGATGCATGGCCACGGCCATGCGCACGGGCATGCGCACGGGCATGAGCCTGGCACGCACGCCGGACACGTGGAGGCACCGCGCGGCTAGCGCGGCGTGACCTGCGCGGGAAGCGGCGGCGTCGACACCGACGTCACGAACGCGCGCACCAGCGCCGCCACCTCGTCCGGGACCCCGTGGTGCAGCGCGTGCCCCCAGCCGGGCACCGTGATGAGCCGGCCGTCGGGCAGCAGTCCCGTCACGTGCGACGCCCACGCGGCCGGCACGACGAGGTCCTGGGAGCCGCGCAGCACGAGCGTCGGCGCCGACACGTACGGCAGCCGTCGCTCGATGCGGTCGGCGCGCATGTGCCGCAGTTCCTCGACGTACCGCCGCCACCCCATGCGGGCGTAGTCCACCAGCAGCCGCCACGGCAGCGAGAGACGCTCGAAGAAGCCGGTGCCCACGAAGCGCACGAGCAGCCGGCCCAGGTCGCGATTGGCCGGATCGAGCGTCGGCCCGATGAACACGAGCGCCCGCGCGCGCACCGGCCGCAGCACGCAGAGCGCCGCCGACACCTGGCAGCCCATCGAGTTGGCCACGATCACGAGCC
>DASUOW010000184.1:0-6519 GCA_036276435.1 Gemmatimonadales bacterium | reverse complement strand
CACCAGCCGCTCGAACTCGAGCGGGGAGGCGAGGCGGGGGCGCGCCTCGCCCGCGATGGCGGCCGCGCGGTCGAGCCCCTCGAGGAACGCCTCGGCCCACGCCGTGATGCCGCGCGCCGTGACGCGCTCGCGCAGCGCGCGCATGCGAAGCCGCCGCTCGGCGCGCGGCATCGCGAGCGCCTGCGCGATGGCCGTCGCGGCGCCGTCGATGTCGTACGGGTTGATGATGACCGCCTCGGCCAGCTCGTCGGCGGCGCCGGCGAATTCGCTGAGCAGCAGGACCCCGTCCTCGTCGGGTCGCGAGGCGATGAACTCCTTGGCGACGAGGTTCATCCCGTCGCGGATGGGCGTGACGAGCAGCACGTCCACGGCGCGATAGAGCGCGGCGAGGGCGTCGGCCTCCATGGGGCGCTCGATCCAGTGCACCGGCACCCAGTCCGTGGTGGCGAAGCGGCCGTTGATGCGGCGGATGAGCCGCTCCACCTCCGCGTGGAAGCTGCGGTACGCCGGCACCCGGTCGCGCGACGGGACGGCCACCTGCACGAGGCGCACGTGCCCGCGCAGCTCCGGGTGGAGGTCGAGCAGCCGTTCGTAGGCGAGCAGGCGGCGCGGGATGCCCTTGGTGTAGTCCAGCCGATCGACGCCCACGAGGATCTTCACGCCGTGCGGCCGGCGGAACGCCTTCACCCCCCCGCCCCGCCCCGCACGCGTCGCCAGGCGCTCGAAGCGCTCGGCATCCACCCCCATCGGGAAGACGCCGAGCGAGGTGAGCCGACCCGAGTGCCGGATGGCGGAGCCGTCCTCCACGGAGGCAAGATCGGCCGCGGAGGCGACGGCGAGCAGGTTGCGCACGTAGCCCGGCGTGTGGAGCCCGATCAGGTCGGCGCCGAGCAGGCCGCGGAGCACCTCGTCGCGCTGCGGCAGCAGGCGGAAGATGTCGGCGCCCGGGAACGGCACGTGGAGGAAGAACCCGATGCGGAGGTCGGGGCGCATCGTCCGGAGCAGGCCGGGCACGAGCATGAGCTGGTAGTCGTGCACCCAGACGCGCGCTCCCGGCACCGCGAGCGCCGCGATGCGCTGCGCGAAGCGCGCATTCACGGCCTGGTAGGTGGGCCAGCCGGCAGGCTCGAGCGGCAACCGGTCGGGAAACGAATGCAGCAGCGGCCAGAGGACGCCGTTGGCGTAGTCCTCGTAGTACTCCTCGACTTCGTGCGGCGCGAGGTGCAGGGGCTCGAGCCGGCGCCGCCGCAGGTCGGCATCGAGCCGCGTGCGCTCGGACGGCCCGAGTCCATCCACCACGCCGGGCCAGCCCACCCAGCGCACCTGCCGATCCTTGAGCAGGGGCAGCAGGCCCGTGGCCACGCCACCGACGCTCTCGGCGAGCGTGACCTTCCCTACCGTGGAGACGCGCACGGTGACCGGCAGCCGGTTGGCCGCGAGCACCAGGCGCGGCGCGCTAGGCCCAGCCACGCGCCCTCCCTTCCTCGGCCTCGCGCAGCTGGCCGATGGTGATGGCGGCGTTGATCAGCCCCACGTGGGTGTAGGCCTGCGGGAAATTGCCCAGCAGGCGGCGGCCCTCGGGGTCGATGTCCTCGGAGAAGAGCCCGAGCGGGTTGGCGTGCGACACGACGTGCTGGAACGCCGCCTCCGCGTCGTCGAGCCGGCCCATCAGCGCGAGCGCCTCGACCCACCAGAAGCTGCAGATGGTGAACGAGCTGCGCGTGACGCCGAAGTCGTCGCGGTTCGCGTACCGCAGCACGAGCCCGTTGCGCAGCAGGTGCTGCTCGTAGGTCTCCATGGTCCGGACGAAGCGCGGATCGCGCGGCGGCACGAGGCCCAGGATCGGGAGCAGCAGGTTCGACGCGTCGGGGAACTCGCCGTCGAGCGCCTGCGTGAAGCAGCCGGCCTCGCTCGAGTAGCCGCGGCTCAGGATCTCGTCTCGCTCGCGGGCGGCCCAGGCATCCCACTGCGCCGCGAGGTCCTCGTGCCCGGTGCGGCGCGCGATCTCGGCGCCATAGTAGACGGCGGCCCAGCACATCGCGCGCGAGAAGGTGTGGTGCCGCAGCTTGGTGCGGAACTCCCAGATGCCGGTATCGGGCTCGTGCGCGGTGGCGATGGTCTCCTCGACGAGCTGCTGCACCACGGGGAAGAGGTTGCCGCGCTCCTCGGGCAGGATGCGCGGATCCTGCAGCGCCACGCCGAGGCACAGCACGAGCTCGCCCATGAGGTCGTTCTGCCGCTGGAGGGCGGCGCTGTTGCCGATGCGCACGTAGCCGTTGCCGCCGTAGCCGGCGAGGTGGTCGAGCATGACCTCCGGCAGCTCGCGCTCGCCGCCCACCCCGTAGACGGGCTGCAGCGGGCCGCCGGCGAGCAGGTCCTGCAGGAAGCGCACGAAGCGCAGCAGCTCGTGCACGTGACTCAGGCGCCGGAGAGCGTCGACGGTGAAGGCCGCGTCGCGCAGCCAGCAGTAGCGGTAGTCCCAGGTGCGCGGGGTGCCGAGCTCCTCGGGAATGCTCGTGGTGGCGGCCGCGAGGATGGCACCGGTGTCCTCGGCGATATGCAGCTTGAGGCAGAGCGCCGACCGCAGCACGTGCTCGGCGGCGAAGGTGGGCAGCGCACAGGCGCGCGCCCACGCCCGCCAGCCGCCGATGGTGAGCTCGAGGTCGTGCCGCACCGAGGCGAGGCTGCGGGGCGTGGGCTCGGCGCCGTGGACGAGCACGAAGTAGACCGGCTCGTGCAGCACGAAGGCGCGGCGCTCGAGGATGTAGGCCGCCGGGACGTTCGTGACGAGGTGCAGCGGCGCCGGCCCGCCCTGCACCGTGACGCCCCAGCTCGTCGCGACGAGCTGGGGCGTGGCGCGGGCGTAGTCGGGCCGCGGGTCGAAGTCGACGAGCACGGTGGGCGAGCCGCCCACGGGCTCGAGCAGGCGCACCAGCTCGATGGGCGCGTGCACGCCGACGCCCTGGGGGATGCGGGGCGCGAAGTCGTGCAGCTCGAGCGCGCCCGCTGCCGCGCTCAGGCGCGTCACGGCGACGTTGGTGTTGGCGACGTACCGCTGCCGGCCCATGCGCTCCTCGCCGTCGGGCAGGATGCGGAACACGCCGCCGGCCCCGGCATCGAGCAGGCGCGCGAACACCGACGGCGAGTCGAACCGCGGCAGGCAGAGCCACTCGATGGCGCTGGTGGGCGACACGAGCGCGAGCACGCGGCCGTTGCCGATGGCGGCGTGATCGAGCGGGGGCGCGACGGCAGGCGGTGCAGCGGGCATGGGCGGCGGGGTTGGAGGCGACATCGACGTGCCCGCCGGACAAAACGAAGCGGGCCCCCGTGTGGAGGCCCGCGCAGCACGACGGCCGGACGAGGACCCTAGATACCGTACACCGCGGTGAGCGTGAGGCTCCGCGGCGCGCTCGGGATGCGCTCCTGCACATCGACGAAGAAGGTGTTGAAGACGTTGCCCAGCCGCATCTGCCACGTGACGTTGAAGAAGTTGTACGCCGCGCGGAGGTCCACCACCGTCATGTCGCCCCGCGGGTCGAGCGGATAGGCGAGCACCTCGGGGATGCGACTGCGGTAGCGCAAGTCGACGCCGAAGCGCTGCCGCCAGATGTTCACCGTCGCCGTCAGGTTGTGGGGCGAGCGGTAGGGCAGCGCCTTGCCGGTGTCGAGGTCCTTCGAGTTCAGGTAGAGGTACGTGAGCTGCGCCTCGAGCCAGTTCGGGACGAGGTAGCTGTTCACCCCGAGGTCGAACCCGAACACGCGCGCGCGGCTCACGTTCTGGAACTGGAAGACGAACGGCTGGCCGGGCGCCGGCCCGGGAGCGATCAGGTCGTCGTAGTAGCTGCCGAAGACGGCGCCGTCGATGCGCACGCGGTTGAAGAGCGTCGCCGTGGTGCCCACTTCGCCCGACCACGCCCGCTCGCCGGTGAGCTCGGGGTTGGGCACCACCTGGTAGCCCGACTGGATGGTGGAGACGAACTGCTCGATGGGGCTGGGCGCGCGATAACCGGCCCCCACCGAGGCCCGCACCGAGACGCGGGGCGCCACGCGGAACGACGCGCCGAGCTTGGGGCTCAGCGCCCACTCGGCGTCGGTGGTGCTCGCCTTGTGGTGGTCGAGCCGCAGGCCGGCGTTCACCTTGATGCCATCGGTGGCCTGGATCTCGTCCTGGGCGAACACCGCGGCGTCGAGCACCGTGGGCGAGCCGAGGAAGTTGGACTGCGTCCAGGTGTGCGCGGCCTCGCCGCCCAGCGTCAGGGACTGCTTCTCGGTCGCGAACCAGTTGAAGGCGGCGATCATGCCGGGCTTGTACGCCCGCTGCCAGTCCTGGTTCTCCGAGAAGTAGTTCTGGTTGGAACTGTAGTTGAAGTAGGGGCTCAGCTTGAGCAGCGTCCGCGAGCGCGCCATCGGCGTGATCGTGGCGCCGGAGAGGATCGTGTAGCCCACGCTGTAGTCGTTGGCGAACTGCTGCGGCGGGCGGTACGGCGCGTCCGGATCCTCCCAGACGAAGAAGTCCTCGTCCCGTTCGCGCGAGAAGATCGCGTAGGCGTCCCACGGATGGGCGCTCTCGGCGCTCGACTGCGCCTTGAGCCGGCCCACGATGGCGCTCGCCCCGCCGTTCTCGGTGTACCCGTCGGTGCCTTCGTAACCCGCGTAGGCCCGGAACCCGACGCTGCCGATGCGCCGCGCGTGCTGGGCGCCGAGGCTCGCGAACCCCTGGGTGCTGCTGGTCCACTTGAAGTCGGACCGGTAGTTGTACGCGCCGGCGCTCACGCGCACGGCGGTCTGCGGCTGCTCGCCGATCGGCGCCGTGATGAGGTTCACCACGCCGCCGAGGGCGTTGCTGCCGTAGGTGGCCGAGTACGCACCCTTGACGATCTCGGCACTGCGGAGGTCGAGCATCGGGAGGTTGGAGAAGTTGATCTCGCCCCCGTTGGCGCTGAGGATCGGGTGCCCGTCGAGCAGCATCAGCACCCGGCTGCCGACGCCCTTCGCGATGCCCGAGGCGCCGCGGATGTCGAGCTGGTCGTTGCCGTTGAAGGTGATGCCGGGCACGTACACGAGCGCCTGGTCGAGGCGCTGCACGTTGCGCTGGAGGATGCTCTGGACGGGCAGCGTGGCCACGCTGACCGTGGACTCGTCGGCCAGCTCGGCGCTGCGGCTCGAGGTGACGACGATCTCCTGCAGCTCGAGCGGGCTGCGGCGGAGCGCGAGGGCCACGTCCTTCCGCTCGCCGTCGGCGAGCACCACGCCCGGGACGCTGTCGGCCGAGAAGCCGATGGCCGCCACGTACACGAGATAGGTGCCCGCGTCGAGCCGCGAGAGGACGAAGCGGCCGTCCGCCCCTGCCGAGGTGGCGAGCGGCGTGCCGCGCAGCAGCACGGTGGCGCCTGCGATGGGTGCGCCCGTCTCGGTGTCCTTGACGACGCCGGAAATCGCGCCGGTCTGGGCAGCTGCCGGAGCTGCCAGGAGCAGCGCGAGCGCACCTAGGCGCAGGAGCCGGCCGTGCATGTGCGTCGTCAGTCCTCGACGACGGTGACGCGCTGGTCCACCCCGTTGACCGTGGTCTGCAGCACCAGCTCGCCCGTGGTGGTGTTGCGGGTGTAGGTGCCCGTGGCCTGCGTGCCGCTTGTGGTCGAGTTCTGGGTGAAGGTGCCGCTGGTCTCGGTGCCGATGGCGCTGTAGGTGCCCTCGTCGGCGATCGAACCGATCACGGGGATGTTGCCCAGCGTCGCCGAGTACGTCGTGGTCGTGAGGACGAGGATGCCCGTCACGCCCGGAATCTCGGTGAAGTTGCCGGCGGTGCCCTGCTCGAACTTCACGACATCGTAGGTGCCGCTGAGGTCCTGGGCGGTGCCGCCGCCGTTGTCATCGTTGTCGTCGCCGCAGGCGGACACGAGCATCAGGGCGGCAAGGGCGGCGAACGCGAAGCCGCGACGGGCGAGGCGCATCAAGGACCTCCGGATGTGATCGGCGAGAGGAAAGGGGCGCATGCCGTCTGGGACGCATGCGCCCACGCAACCCGAACTTAGCCAGCGATGCCCCTCGGGGGGAGAGCGTCACTCCGCCCGGGCGAGTTCCCGCGCGGCGGTGGCGATCTCCTGGGCCAGGCGGCCGAGCACGCGGCTCAGCGCGGCGACCGCGTCCTCGTTGGAGGCGGAGGCGGACGGCTCGGTGAGCCGGGTGCGGCCCGCGCGCATGATGGTACCGTTCCGCACGCGCCAGCGGGCGTCCAGCCGCGCGGTGCCGGCGGAGTCGCGCTCGAAGCTCTCGAAGTCCACCTCGACGACCGGCGACGGCGCGAGGTTCCGCGACCACGGATACTCGAGGCCGCGCTCCGCCCCGAGGGCGGCGGCGAGATCGTCGCGGAGCACCCGGGCCACCATCGGCTCGAGCGGCTCGGCCCACCGGCTCGACTCGGCGAGGCTCATCTTGTGCTCGTCGTAGCGCGTGAGGATCTGGCTGTGCCGCAGGTAGCCGGGGAGCGTCACCGGCCCCACCCCCACGATCGAGCCCGGG
>DASUOW010000183.1:0-5674 GCA_036276435.1 Gemmatimonadales bacterium | reverse complement strand
ACGCCGGCGGTGCGGAGGCCGCCGGCGCCGCCACCCCCGGCGCCGCCACCACCGCCACCACCGCCGCCACCACCCGTTCCTCCACCAGTGTCACCGCCTCCTCCGCCACCGCCACCACCTCCACCATCACCACCGCCGCCCCCCGCGCCGCTTGGGGCCGGCGTGAAGAAGGTCGTCGCCTCCCAGCGGTCGCCCTCCACGCCGGTCGCGGCGGTGAGGCGACCGGCACGACCGAGGCTCCAGCCAAGCTGGACCTGGCCGCCCAGCGTGCGCGACGCCGTCTCGGCGCGGCTGGTGCCGGAGTCGCCGGGCACGCTGGACACATCGTAGGCCGAGTCGGCGAAGCGACTCGTCTCGTCCTCGAGCCAGTTGCCGAACGTCCATGCCCGAAGCGAAAGCCGCTCGGTGGGGAGCGCGCTCGCCGCCAGCTGCAGGCGCCCGCCCTGCAAACGCTCGACACGCTCGAAGACCGGGCGCTGCGCGAACGAGTCCGCCGGATTGTCGATGATGCTCGGCGGCACGCCGTAGTCGCCGCCGAGCCACTCGCCGGTGGCCGCGAGCCGGAACGTCGGCGAGGCGGCGAACCCCACCTTGCCGAACGCACTGTACCGCTCGCGCCCGCTGTTGGCGCGCGCTGCCCCGGCCGGGTACGCTCCGACGGACGGCGAGATGGCCCACGAGGGGAAGGCATCCTGCGTGACCGCACTGCCGCTCACGAAGCCGTCCCAGCGCCCGCGCCGTGCACCCGCGGAGCCACGCGCGGACCACGCCCCCGTCTCCCGCACCTCGAGCCGCGCGTCGCCGACGAACGGCGCGTCGGCGCGCCGAGTGACCACGTTCAGCACCCCGCCCAGCCCGCCCTGACCATAGAGCACCGACGGCGCGCCGGTGGTGAGCTTCACGCGCTCGATGAGCTCGGCGGGGATGAGGGTCGGGTCGAACTGGCCGTCGAAGGTGGAGTTGATCGGGATGCCGTCGAGCAGGAGCGTCACGTGCCGCGTGCGGTACCCTCGCACGTCGATGCGCGGCACGCCCTCGGCCGCGAGGCGCGTGGTGACGCCGGGCAGGAGCGGCAGCGCATCGGCCAGGGTGCGCGCATCCACCGCGCGCAGGTCGGACGAGTCCGCCACGCGCAGCGTCGTGATGCGCTCGGCCGGCGGCCGCTGGCCGGTGACGACGATCTCGCCGATGGGATACGGCGCGGACTCCTGGCCCCACGCCGGCACGGCGGCGTACAGCACGAGGATGAGGCCCTGCACCAGGGGCTTCCGCATCGCGGGATCCGGGAGGAGAGTGGGGTGACCGATGTGCAGCACGCTGCATATCGCTCGGCTGGGAATGTCGTGCCGCGCTCCCGCGTTGCCAAGTCCCTCCCCGGCACCTACGCTCCGGACATGCGCACACCCACCAGATCCCGCCCCGCGGCGCGCCGTGCCGCCCCCCGCCCGCTCCAGCCCCGCGTGAAGGGCTGGCTCTCTCTGGGCAGCGATTTCCTCATGGGACCGCGCTACGTGAGCCTGCTCGAGGGCATCGACGAGACCGGCAGCATCACCGCGGCCTGCAGGCGGGTCGGCATCAGCTACCGCACGTGCCTGTACCGGCTGAAGCAGATGGAGGCGGTGATGGGCCACGCGCTGGTGCTCCGGGCGCGTGGGGGCGCGGGCGGCGGCGGCGCTGCGCTCACCGAGGAGGCGCGGCACCTGGTGCGGGTATACCGGCGGTGGCGCAGCCGCCTGCAGGAGCTCAGTGACCGCGCCTTCGCCGAGGCCATGCGCGCATCGACGCGCCGGCGCTAGGCCGGGGTCCGTCGGTACGGTGTTTCGCTGCGTCCGGCATCACGCCTTCGGGAGGAGGTCACCATGAGATTCAAGCCCACGACGTGGTTTCCGATCGCCGTGGTCCTGAGCGCGATCAACGTCGTCGCCGCCGGGTTCGCGGCCCAGCCGGGCGAGCCCGTGCACGCGGCGACGCACGCGGCGCTCGCCGTGGCGTTCGGCATCTGGGCCCATCGCCTGCGGCAGGGCATCCGAGGCGGCGACCTGCACACCCGCGTCGAGGCGCTCGAGGCCGACGCTGGCGGCCTCTCGGCGCTCGACGCCGAGATGGGCCGACTGCGGCAGGAGCTGGGCGAGGCCCAGGAGCGGCTGGATTTCGTGGAGCGTATGCTGGCGCAGGGTCCGGACCGGCATCGGCTGCAGCCCGAGGACCGGGCGCCGCCGGCCTGAGCGACTCGACTCATCGGTCCGTGACGGCGAGGCGGCAGCTGCATTGCCGGTTGGGACAATGCGCGCGTGGATCATATCCGGTAATGATCAGGGCGTCCCGCGCCGGGAGACCGCGCGCGGGCCCCGATCACATCTGACGCTCGCTCCTACCCCCGGAGGTCCTGCCCGTGCGACCTGCGCTTCGATGCACGACGATCGTGGCCATCCTGGCCCTTGCCGGCGCATGCGCCCCCAGCGCGCCGGAGGCGGACCCCCGGCCGTCCCCCGAGGAGATGATCGCCGCGGCCACCGCGCTCGACAGTCAATACCTCGACGCCTTCAACCGAGAGGACGCCGACGCGCTGATGGCGACCTACTGGCACAGCCCACGGCTGGTCTCCATCGGTCTCGATGGGTCGGCGCCGCAGGGTTGGGAGGGAGCCAGCGCCGCCTGGCATGAGAGCATGGATGGAAACCCGGACTCACGGCTCGAGTTCGTGGAATCGCACAACGTGCCCCTCGGCGAAGCCGTGATCGGCTGGGGGCGGTGGCGACTCACGACGCCGTCCGACTCGGGGCCGCCGGAGGTGCTCGAGGGCCCCTATTCCGACGTCAAGGCGTTCCGCGACGGTCGCTGGGTGCGGGTCCTCGACCACGCGTCGGTGCCGATGCCCTGAGGGCCGCGGCGCCATCTCGTTCACTCATCCAAGAGTCCGGAGCCCATGACCATCACTCGTCGCCACCCCATGCCGCGCCGCGCCATGGCGTTGCTGCTGATGCTCCTGCTCGTGTCCACCGCGCCGCTTCTCGCCCAGCGGCGTGCCCCAAGCGGTCGGGGTGCCGGCGGTGCCTCCGCGCGAGCGAGCGCCAAGCCGGCGGCCAGACCAGCGACGGCCGGCGCCCGCCCCGCCGGCAAGCCGACGGCCAGACCAGCGACGGCGAGCGCCCGCCCTGCCGGCAAGCCGGCGACGATGCCGAGCACCAAGCCGGCGTCGAAGCCTGCGACCAAGCCCGCCTCGGGCGGCACGAGCAAGAACGTGTCCCGGCCCGGCGACAGGAACGTGAACACGGGCAACCGGAACATCGACGCCGGCAACCGCAACGTCTCCATCGACAACAGCCGGAAGAACATCAACGTCAACATCGACAACAGCCACGACGTGAACATCCGGCGGAACACCTACGTGCGGCCCGCGCCGCGGCCGTACGTGCGCCCGCCGTATCGCTACGGCGGCTTCCACTACTACTCCTACCACCCCTACTACTATCACCCGTACCGCCCGTACGTGTGGGGTCCGACGTGGCACCCCTGGGGCTTCTTCGCCGCCACGCTGGCGGCCACCGCCATCGTGGTGAGCGTCAACAGCCAGCAGTACCACTATGACCAGGGCGTCTTCTACGCGCCGACGAACGGCGGGTACACCGTGGTCACCGCGCCGGTGGGGGCCACCGTGCCGAGCGTACCGTCGAACTCGACGGTGGTGACGAACACGAACTCCAACAACACCACGGTCAACAACTACTACTACGGCGGCTCGTACTACGAGAAGGGCGACAACGGCTACACCGTGGTCTCGCCGCAGGCCGGCACGCTCGTGCCCGACCTGCCCGAGGGCGGCGAGGAGGTCACCATCGGCGACCAGAAGTACGTGAAGTTCGGGGACACCTACTACCAGCCCGTGCAGGTGGACGGGAAGGAGATGTTCGAGGTGGTTGAGGTGAGAAAGGAGTAGCGCGAAGGGGCCGGCTGGATGCCGGCCCCTTCTGGCGTCCTGCGCGGCAGTGGCTTCCCTACAGCGCCGCGTTCGTCAGGTCGAAGTCACCTCGATAGCGCAACGCATCTTCGGAACTCGTCTCTGGTCCGAACGGCGCGACAGCCCTATCGTGAAAGTCCCCCTCGCTGCACGAGTGACGATGGAGCACAAGCCGCCGCAGGACCCGATCGACTTCCTCGCCGCGATGCACGCGCGGCATGACACCGAGCAGACGAAGCACCACCGGGACGAGCACCATCGGCCGCTCGTCTTTCCGGCCCCGGAACCCCGCCTCTCGGTCGCCGAGCGCGGCACGATCCGCTGGGCCTACCACCGCACCAACGGCGCCGTGGCGACGATCCGCGAACTGCGCGGCGCCCAGCTCGCGCTGCTCGTGGAGGACCCGCCGGGCGGGACGAGCGGTGACGAGCGCCACTTCTGCCTCCTCGGCCTCCGGAGCCGCGCTCCCGATGCGGCCACCGACGTCTTCCGCCGGGTCGCGGAACGGGGCGGCCGCGTCCTCGCGGCCTACGACGTGAAGGCACAGCAGGCGCTCTGCATCGAGACGACGGGCGGGCCGCCGCGCTTCGTGCCCGATGCGGACCCGCATCCGCTCGCGCTGCACCTCCTGGTGCATGACGACCCCGACGAGGGCGGCCTCGCGCGTCGTGCCGCCCGCTAGGGAGTCGACCCGGCGGCGGCTCGCGCGAGCGCGACCATGAGGTCGGCCGCCTCCGCGTCGCCGAGTGATTCCGCGCGCGCGAGCGAGCGCCAGGTCTCGAAGCGGAGCGCGTGCGAGATCGCCGCGGCCAGGCGCGGCCGGGCCGATGCCTCCGTCGCCCAGCGCTCGAGCAGGCCGTCGCGCACCACGACGACGAATGCCTCCCACGGCGCGAGCACGGGGGCCAGCGCCGGGAGCAGCGGTGCGTCGCGCTGCACCTGCACGAGCATGTCCTCCGCCCGGCGATAGTAGTCGTAGAAGGCGAGCAGGGCCGCACGCAGCCGCTCGGCGGGATCGTCCACGTCCGCCCATGTGGCCGGATCGGGCGACCCCACCTCCGCCGTGAAATGCGCGGCGCACGCCTCGTACATCGCCGTCTCGCTGGCGAAGTGGCGGTACACCGTGAGCCGCTCGACGCCGGCCCGCTCGGCGATGGCGCTGATGGTGGTGCGCGCCGGCCCGACCTCGCGGTGCAGCGCGACCATCGCCTCGACGATGCGGCGCCGCGTCTCGCCCTGCCGCTCGGCGCGGCGCTTCTGCTCGTATTTCCGGGTCGCCATGGCAGTGAACATACCTGTTCACTGAACTATTGACAAGCGCGGCCTTCGGCCCTATCGTGGTCGCAGTTCAGTGAACACATCTGTTCATTTGACTGGCGACATCAATCGTATCCGATTGTCAGGAGGCGACTTATGACCACGACGCAGAGCGGCGGCAGCCCGTCCGCCACGGCCTTCCAGCTTACTTCGTCCCGGTTCGACGGCTCGACCGGCCCGCGCATCATCGGTCCGCGCGACGGCAAGTTCGTGGACCTCCGGTCCGTGGGCGTGCGCTTCATGGTGTGGGGCGCCGAGTCCGGCGGCGATTTCTCGCTGGTGGAGCACCCGATCCCGCCCCGCACCCTCGTCGCCCCGCTGCACCTGCACGAGCGCGAGGACGAGTACAGCTACGTGCTCGAGGGACGCATGGGGGCGCAGCTCGGCGACGACGTGGTG
>DASUOW010000182.1:0-4506 GCA_036276435.1 Gemmatimonadales bacterium | reverse complement strand
GGGGCTCCTCTCCCCGCCTCACGTCGCTTCAGCGACAGCCTTCAGCCGAGCCGCGGCTTCAGCCGCGCGGACCGACCGCCGCCCACCCCGCCGCCAGCTACTCCCCGCACCCGCACTCCGGCCCGCACCCCGCACCGGTCTTCTTCTTCCTCGCCGCCGCCACCGAGCGCCACACCCGCCGTCCCGTGTACGCCACCGCCACCGCCACGATCAGCAGCACCACGACCTGCTGCAGCATCGGGCTCATCCGAGCCCCCACCCGTTGGCGAGCCCGACCAGCCGCACCACGTACGCGGACACCCACGCCAGGACGAGCATGTACGCGAACTGGATCGCCGCCCACCTGGCGCCGACGGCCCCGCCGCCCGTCTCCCGCAGCGTGATGGCCAGCGTGCTCATGCACATGAGCGCGAAGACGTAGAACACCATCAGCCCCACGGCCGTGAGCGTCGTGTACGCCGGGCCGCCCGTGGCCGGGTCGCGGGCTGCGCGGAGCGCGTCGCGCAGCGACCCGCTCTCGGCGTCCGGGTCGGAGACGCCGTAGATGGTGCCCATCGTGGTCACGAACACCTCGCGCGCCGCGAACGACGCCGCGATCGAGACGCCGATCTTCCAGTCGAACCCGAGCGGCCGCACCAGCGGCTCGATCGCCTTCCCGATGTGCCCGAGCGCGCTCCCCTCGAGCTGCGCCTCGGCGGCGGCCGCCGGCGGGAGGTCGGGCGACACGTCCGTGCGCGGCCACGTCGCGAGCGCCCACAGCACCACCGAGAGCGCCAGGATCACCGTGCCCGCGCGGCGCAGGAAGAGCTGCACGCGGTGCCACACCGCCAGCAGCAGCCCCTTCGGGTGCGGCAGGCGATACGGCGGCAGCTCGAGGATGAGCGGACGCACCGGCCCCCGGAGCAGCGTGCGCCGGAACACCCACGCCATCGCGAGCGCCATCACGGTGCCGATGGCGTACATGCTGAAGAGCGTGACGCCGCGCAGGTCCAGCACGCCGCCCACGAGCGTCGCCGGCACGAAGGCGCCGATGAGGAGCGTGTACACGGGCAGCCGCGCCGAGCAGCTGGTGAGGGGCAGCACCATGATGGTGGCGAGCCGGTCCTTCGGGTCGGCGATGGTGCGCGTGGACATGATCGCCGGCACCGCGCACGCGTAGCCCGAGATGAGCGGGATGACGCTCCGGCCCGGCAGGCCCACCGCGCGCATGAGCCGGTCCATGAGCAGCGCCGCACGCGCCATGTAGCCCGAGTCCTCGAGGATGCCGAGGAGCAGGAAGAGGATCGCGATCTGGGGCAGGAACACGAGCACGCTGGCCGCGCCGCCGATCACGCCTTCCACCAGCAGCCCGCGCAGCAGGCCCTCGGGCATGGCGCCCGCCACCCAATTGCCCACGCCGCTCACCGCCGCGTCGATGCCGTCCATGAGCGGCGTGGCCCAGGTGAACACGGCCTGGAAGACGAGCGCCAGCAGGACGAGGAAGACGAGCGGCCCCCACACGCGGTGCAGCAGCACTGCGTCGAGCCGGTCGCTGACCGTGCGGCCCGCCGGGCGCTGCCGCGCCACGGCGCCGCGCACCACCTCGTCGATCCAGGCGTACCGCACCTCGGCCTCGAGACGGTACGGGTCCCGCCCGGCCGCGGCGACGGCCGTGCGTGTCGCCTCCACCGCCTCGGGCACGCCAGGCACGACGCGCAGGTGCGGCTCGGGACTCGGCACGGCAAGCAGCCGGAGCGCCTGCATGTGCGCGGCCGGCGACTCGAGACCCGAGGCTTCGAGCTTCGCCACGAGCGGCGCCAGGGCGGCCTCGATCGGCTCGCCCAGCGGCAGGCGGAGGTCGGCGGGCGGGAAGCCGGGCGCCTGCTCGATGGCCCGGCGCAGCGCGTCGAGCCCGTCGCCGCGCGTCGCGACCGTCGGGATGACGGCGACGCCGAGGGCGGCGATGAGCGCCGGCACGTCGATCGAGATGCCGGCGTCCTCGGCGGCGTCGAACTGGTTGAGCGCGAGCACCGTCGGCAGGCCGAGCCCGATGACCTGCGACGCGAGGAAGAGGTTGCGCTCGAGGTGGAGCGCGTCGGCGATGATCACGACGACGTCCGGCCGCGGCACGTCGGCCTCCTGGCCGAGCAGCACGGCGAGCGCGATCTCCTCGTCAGGCGAGAGCGCGGTGAGGCTGTAGGTGCCCGGCAGATCCACGAGCACGACCTGGCCGCCGGTCGCGCGCTTGTAGCGACCCTCGACGCGCTCGACGGTCACGCCGGCGTAGTTGCCGACCTTCTGCCGGAGCCCCGTGAGGGCGTTGAAGAGGGTGCTCTTGCCGGTGTTCGGATTGCCGATGAGTGCGACCCGGAGGTCGGACGTGGCGGCGGCGGAAGTGCGGGAGGCGAGGCTGGTCATGCGACGGTGGCGACCCCGGCAGGGCGGGGGCGCACCGCGGTCAGGCGGCGAGCGGCCGGACGTTCACGAGACGGGCGATGGCGGCGGAGATGGCCACCCGGGCCCCGCGGACCTCGAGCAGGAGGCCATGGCGGCAGTCCACCACCGTCACCGGCGCGCCCTCGATCAGGCCCAGCGTCCGGAGTCGGCACGCCTCGGGCGCGTCGCAGCGCAGCGCCACCACCACCGACCGCACCCCGGCCCGGCACGTCACCAGCGCGCACTCCGCGCACGGCCCGGCCTCGCCCCTCGCGAGGGGGGTGGCCAGGGCGGCGGAACGGCCGGTAATGCGGTTGAGAAGGGTTCTCATCGTGTCTTCTACAATCATACAGGCGCGGAACGCGTTCGTACAGGTCCGACCTGTGAGGTCGGAATGAAGAAGTCGGGAAACCGTTCAGCCCACCGACAGGGGGCGCCCGGAGCCGCCGAAGCGCACCGCCGTGATCTCCGCCAGGATGGCCAGCGCGGTTTCCATGGGCTGCCGGCCGCCGAGGTCGAGGCCGATCGGCCCGCGCAGCCTGCGCAAATCGGACTCGGTGAATCCGGATTCGAGCAGCCGCACGCGCCGCTTCTCCTGCGTGCGCTTCGAGCCGATGGCGCCGACGTAGGGCGCGGGCGAACGCAGCGCGACCTCCATCGCCGGGTCGTCGAACTTGGGGTCGTGTGATAGCAGCACCACGAAGGTGTTCGCGTCGAGCCCGATGCGCTCGAACGCCTCCTTCGGCCACGCCAGCACCAGCTCGTCGGCGTCGGGGAATCGCTCGCGGGTGAGCCACGTGGCGCGCCCGTCGGCGACGTAGGTGTGGAAGCCGAGCGGACGGGCGAGGGCGGTGAGCGCCTGCGCCACGTGAACGCCGCCGAAGATCACGAGCTTCGGCTGGCGCGGAAACAGCTCCAGCAGAACGGTGAGCTTCTCGCCGTCCGCCGTGACGAATTCCTCCGTGCGGCTGGTAGCCCTGGCGAGCACGTCACGCGCGGCGGCACCCACCGCGTCGAGCACGCCGTCGAGCCGGCGCATCGCGGCCTCGCGTTCCTCCTCGGACCCGCCGGGCGGCGGGGCGATCGGCTCGCTGTCGCCGTCGTCGCGCAGCAGCCACGAGGCGCCGGGCAGGCCGGGCCCCGCCACGACGGTGGCGATCACCACGCCGCCCTCGCCCTTCGCGGCGTCGAGCACCCAGTCGCGCACCGTGGGCTCCACGAACACGCTGATGGTGCCGCCGCAGCTCAGGCCCACCTCCCACGCCGACTCGTCCGACACGCCGAAGGTGACGAGCTTCGCCGTGCCGCGCGCGATGGCCTGCTGCACCTCCTCCGCCACGGCGTTCTCGACGCAGCCGCCGCTCACCGAGCCCAGGATGGCGCCCGACGCGGTGGCGAGCATCACGGCCCCGGCCGGGCGCGGCGCCGAGCCCCAGACCTGCGTCACCACGGCGCGGCCGACGGGCTCGCCGCGTTCGAGCAGGCGCTGGTAGTCGTGGACGAGGTGCGTGTCGCTCATGGGACCATCCTGCATGCGGGAATCATGCGGTACGGGTGTGGCGGGCGAGTTGCCCGGCGAGCGCCTCGAGCGAGGCCACCGAGGCACAGGGCACGAGCGCATCGACGTGCGGCAGGGCGGCCTGCAGGCCCGCCGTGGCGGGCGCGAACCCGGGCCGGCTGGCGAGCGGGTTGAGCCAGAGGAGCCGATGACAGGAGCGGCGGAGTGCGGCCATCTCGCGGCCGAGCAGCTCGGGGTCGCCGCGCTCCCAGCCGTCGGAGGCCAGCAGCACCACGGCGCCGCTCCGGATGGTGCGCCGCACCCAGCGCCGGTTGAGCTCGTGCACGCTCTCGCCGATGCGCGTGCCGCCGTTCCAGTCGAGCACGTGCGTGGCGACGCGGCGGATGGCCTCGTCGGGGCTGCGCACCTTGAGCTGGCGCGTGATGCGCGTGAGCCGGGTGCCGAACACGAACACCTCGAGCGGCGCGCCGAGCTGCTCGAGCGCGTGGGCGAAGCGGAGCAGCAGGCGGCTGTACTGCTCCATCGAGCCGCTGATGTCGCAGACGAGCACGAGCGGCCGCGGCCGCTCGGCG
>DASUOW010000181.1:0-5199 GCA_036276435.1 Gemmatimonadales bacterium | reverse complement strand
CGGCGGCGGCGGCGAGCTCATCGTGGGCCTGGTGCAGCGTTTCGGCACCGAGGTCCCGGCGCTGCGTCCGGCGCTCGAGGAGGCGGCGGCGGGCGCGCTGGCCGCCCTCAAGGTGTTCGGGGCGGCGCTCACGGGCCGCATCACGCCGAGCGCCGATCCGACGGCGTTCGCCGTGGGCGAGGCGCAGTTCAACCGGCGGCTGCACCACGAGCACGCGCTGATCGCGAGCGCGCCCGAGCTGTGGCGTTACGGCCTGCGCCTGCGGGACGAGGTGGAGGCGGAGCTCGAGCAGGTGGCCCGGCGCATCGACCCGTCGCGTCACTGGCGGGACCTCGTGGATCGGCTGCGGGAGCGGTCGGCGCCAGAGGAGGGTGCGCTGCTCGGGCTCTACGCCGCCGAGGTGGAGCGGGCGCGGGCGTTCCTCGCCGACGGTGCCCTCGTGTCCCCGACGCAGGCGCCGCTCGACGTCGAGGCCACCCCGGCGTACCTGCGGGCCGCGGTGCCCCTGGCCGGGTATCACGCCTCGCCGGTGTACGCGCCGGAGCAGGCGGCGCGCCTGCTGGTCACCGAGCCGACGCGCGCCCTCGGGGACGCGGCGCGGCAGCGGCTGCTGCGCGACCACGCCACGCTCGGGCTCCCGTCGCTGGTGGCGCACGAGGCGTTCCCGGGCCGGCACCAGCACGCGGCGCGCACGCGCGGGCTGTCGGAGGTGCGCCAGCACGTGGGGACCCCGCTCACCGCCGCCGGCTGGGCGCTGTATGCCGAGGACGTGATGGCGGACGCCGGCTACCTGCAGGGACTCGAGGAGCGGCTGTTCCAGCTGGTGCGGCGCCTCTGGTTCGCGGTGCGCGTGGACCTCGACATCGGCCTCCACACGCGGGGTATGACGGCGGAGGAGGCCGTGGAGGAGCTCGTGCGGCGGCTGCCCATGGAGCGGCGCCACGCGGAGCCGGAAGTGCTGTGGCTGTGCCAGTCGCCGACGTACGGCCTCTGCGACGCGGTGGGGCGGCGGGAACTGCTGGCGCTGCGCGAGTCGTACGTGGCGCGCGAGCGCGCCGCGTTCTCGATGAGCGGCTTCCACGATGAACTGCTGGGCTACGGCGCGCTGCCGGTGTCGCTCGTCCGCTGGGGGATGGGCCTCGACGGCTAGGGCGCCCCGGCCGGGGGAGATCCGATGCGGATCACGGTGCTGACGTACGTCGAGGAGGGGGAGGGGTCCCGCGCGTACGACGCCGTGGTGCCGCAGGTGGCGAAGGCGCTCCGCACCCATGGTCACGACGTCTCCATCCTCGGCGTGCACGCCGACCTCAACCGCCTCATCGCCGGCCTCCGCCGCCGCAAGCCCGAACTCGTCTTCAACCTGCTCGAGATGTTCGGCGACGACCTGCACGCCGACATCGACGTCGCCGGGCTGCTCGAGCTCATCGGCGTGCCCTACACGGGCTGCGGTCCCGGCGAGTACTACCTCAGCCAGGACAAGGCGCTCGCCAAGCGCCTCCTCGCGTACGAGAACCTCCTGTACCCGCGCTTCGCGGTCTTCTCCGACGAGGCGGGGCTCGAGACGGGCGGCAACCTGCGGATGCCGCTCTTCGTCAAGCCGCTCCGCTCGGACGCGTCGATCGGCATCGGCGCCGATTCGCTCGTCACCGATGCCACCGCGCTGCTCAAGCGGGTGGAGAAGATCCGCACCGAGCTCAAGGACGCGTCGCTCGCGGAGGAGTACGTCGACGGGCGCGAGTTCTACGTCGGCGTGCTCGGCAACGCGCACCCGCGCGCGCTGCCGCCCGTCGAGGTGGACTTCACCGGCTATCCCGAGGACAAGCCGCGCGTGCTCGGCCGCAAGGCGAAGTGGGACGAGCGGAGCGCGGAGTACAAGGGCACGAAGTCGGTGCTGGCGGACCTCCCCGACGAGCTCCGCGCGAAGCTGCAGCAGGTGGCGGTGGCGGCCTACCGCGCCCTCCGCGTGCGCGACTACGGCCGCGTGGACCTCCGCATGACGGAGGCGGGCGACATCTACGTGATCGAGGTGAACGCCAGCTGCTACCTGGAGCGCTCGAGCGAGTTCGCGATGGCGGCGGAGGCGGGCGGGCTGCCGTACGAGGCGCTGATTGCCGAGATCGTGACGCTGGCGCAGGAGCGGCAGGGGATGGTGAAGCGGCGTCCCGTCACGGCAGGTACGAGCCGCGCATCACGTGGTTCATCGCCAGTGCCGTGACGAGGGTGGTGACGGCGACGATGGCGGCGTTCTCGCGCGCCGGGGCGTAGCAGAGCCGGAAGTCCGCGGCGCGGCGGCGCAGGTAGCGCACCAGGGCCCGCGTGCTCTCGGGGAAGTGGCCGGTCCAGCGATAGACGTTCTCCATCAGCAGCGGCTGCATGTGGCCGAGCAGCGCCTCCGCCGGGACCGCACGCCCGGGCGCGGCGGCCACGTCGTGCAGGTCGTCGAAGATGGCGCGCAGCGCGCCGTCGAGCCCGGGCGGCATCGACTCCGCGACGCCCTCGTGCTCGGCGAACCACTCCTGCACCGAGACGTCGAGGTCGGCCACGTCCTCGTCGAGGTGCGCCGAGGTGACGACGGGCCGGAGCTCCCGCACGCGCGCGACGACGCGATCGCAGTACTCGAGCTTCTCGAGCGCCTCGGGCCAGCCGGCGTACTCCGCGCGCCAGTCGCGTCCCGGCGTCATCCAGACCGCGAACGTCTCCGACCAGTCCTCGTCCGGGTGCTTCTGCGCGTACCATCCCGGCAGGTGCACCACGAAGCGGCGGCTGAACGGCTGGGGGCGGTACTCCTCCTCGTAGGGCTGCGTCATGGAGCCGAAGCGCTCCACCCATTCCGGGTCGTCGTAGAGTCGATACCCGTAGTTCATCACGTGCCCCATCTCGTGCCGGAGATATCGCAGGATGTCGGCCCGGCCGACGCCCTCGACGTAGCCGTTCTGCTCCCGCTGCAGGGCGGTGAGGTCGGCGCGGGCGAGGTAGAAGGGGATGGCGATCGCGATGCTCTCGAACGGGACGCCCCATTCGGTGGAGAGGTAATAGCGCGGCCGTAGCCGCATGATGCCGGCGCGATCGAGCTCGCGCTCGAATTCCGCGAGCACGGCGGCCAGCTCGGTGCCCTCGATGGCGAGGCCGAGCCCGCGAATCGGGGCCGACCAGGCGGCCGGCTCCTGGGGGCGATGCGTGTCGGTCACGAGATAGATTACCCCCGTGCCGCCCCCGCCATCCCGCGTGCCCGCCACGGTGAAGGGCCTCTCGCTCGTGTCGCTCTGGAACGACGTGGCGAGCGAGATGGTGTATCCCCTGCTGCCGGCGTTCGTCACCCGGACCCTCGGTGGCGGGGCCACGGTGCTCGGCGCCCTCGACGGCGCGGCCGAGCTCACCGCGTCGGTGATGAAGTGGATGAGCGGCCGCCTGGCCGACCGGCCCGCCTGGCGGGTGCCGCTCATCCTCGGCGGCTACCTCACGGCGGTGTTCGTGCGGCCGCTCAACTCGCTCGCGAGCGGGGCGTGGCAGACGGTGGGGTTCCGCGTCGTGGACCGGGTGGGCAAGGGACTCCGCACCGCGCCGCGCGATGCGATGATCGCCGACCTGACGCCGCTCGAGTCGCGCGGGCGCGCCTTCGGCTTCCATCGCGCCGCCGATCACCTCGGCGCGGTCTTCGGGTCGCTGGCGGCGTGGTGGTTCCTGCGACAGGGTCACTCCGTGCGCGAGGTCATCGGCTGGAGCATCGTGCCCGGCCTGCTGGCGTTCGCGACGCTGCTGGTCGTGCTGCGGCCCGTGCGCCCGCCGCTCGACCCGCCGCACGTCACGGCGAGCGCGGACGGCGCGCCGCCCATCGACTGGGCGCCGGTGCTGGCGCTGTCCCTGCTGGCGCTGGCGCGCCTGCCCGAGGCGCTGATCATCCTGCGGGTGCAGGATCTCGGCGTGAGTCCCGTGCAGATCCCGCTCCTGTGGGCCGCGCTCCACGTGGTGCGCTCGGCGGCGTCGTATCCCGGCGGGTGGATCTCGGATCACCTCGGCCCGCGTGGCACCGTGGCGGCGGGCGGCGCCGTGTTCGCGCTCGTGACGGGCACGCTGGCGCTGCAATTGGGCGTGGTGGGCGCCTCGCTCATCTTCCTCGTGCTGGGACTCGTCGCCGGGCTCACCGAGTCGGCGGAGCGGGCGCTGGTGGCGCGCCTGTCACCCAGGCGCATGGGGAGCTCGTTCGGCGGCTACCACGCGCTCACCGGCCTCGCGGCGCTGCCGGCCGCGGTGATGTTCGGCGCCCTCTACGAGCGGGCCGGTGCGGAGCGCGCGCTGCTCGCGTCGCTCGCGCTCACGCTCGCGGCGGTGGCGTGGTGGCTGGTGGTGCTGCCCCCTACGGTGAAGGAGAACTGACGTGTGGCGTAGGCTCATGACCACCGGCGCGCTGCTGCTGGCGTGCCCGGCACTCGCGACGGCCCAGGTGCAGCTGCGCTTCGGCGATCCGGCGCGCGCGACCTATTCGGAGCTGCATGAGGGGCTGCGCGCGGGCACGCCCGCGGCCGACAGCGTGCGGCGCATCACGGCCGAGACGAAGCCCGCCGTGCTGTGGAAGCGCATGCGCCTGGCGCTGCAGGACAAGGCGCCGTGGCCGGAGGCCGCCATGGCGCTCACGCGCCTCGCCGAGCTGCGCAGCCCGGCGTACGGCGACAGCGCGCGGCGCCTCTCGGCGCGCATCGCGCAGGGCCGGGTCACGGCGCCGCCGGGCCGGGATGCGGCGGACCTCGTCGAGCCGCTCCGCGCCATCGCACTCGAGCTCGAGCGCGCGAAGGTGGGCGATGATGCCATGCGGAAGGCGCTGCTCGCGAAGGTGGATGCCGGCGAGTACGGCCTCGCCGACGCGTGGGTGCTCGGGCGGCTGGGGCCGTGCACGGCCGAGGCGCTGGGGAAGCGCTTCCTCGCGGCGAAGGGCGAGCCCGACCACGTGCGCTTCCTGACGCTGCTCAGCTTCTCCCGCGACCCGGCCGGCATCGCGCTGCTGTCGCGAGTGTACGCGGCGCCGGACAGTTTCGAGGTGCCGCTGAAGTTCGGGGGACGAGCGTCGGACGGACTGCTGTGGATCGGCACGCGGGAGAGCATGGTGGCGCTGAAGGAGGCCCGCGCGCGGGCGCGGGCGCGGGGCGTGTACGACGATCCATCGCTGTCGCGCGGGGGCTACGACTTCCTGGCCAACGACAGCTC
>DASUOW010000180.1:0-3418 GCA_036276435.1 Gemmatimonadales bacterium | reverse complement strand
CGACGCGGTGATCTCCTCGTCGGTCATGGTGTGCAGCGGCCAGTCGGGCTTCGTGGCCGGCATGGAGTTCCATGGCACCGGCGCGCTGGACGCGTCGAACTCGCGCAGCGGGTTGTCGCGCAGCTGGCGCATGTACCAGTCGGTCTGCGCCAGCGCGAGGCACACCACCGTCACGTCCCGGCGCACGCCGGCCACCTCCTGCGCCCACCAGAGCGGGACGGTATCGTTGTCGCCGTAGGTGAACAGGATGCCGTAGGGCGGCACCGAGTTCAGCAGGTTGTAGGCGAAGTCCGCGGCCAGCATGCGGTCCGGTCCGCGGCGCGACGCCTCCCGCCAGTTGAGCGCGAGCGGCACGAGGGCGAATGCGAGCAGGCCCCAGGCATAGCGACGCGCGCGCGTGCCCTTCGCCGCGAACTCGCGCGCCATGTCCCCGAAGCCGATCGCGGACCACAGGCCCCACACCACGAAGCTCACGACGAAGAAGTAGTCGCGCTCGCGCACCTCGTGGTCGTTCGGGTCGGGGTAGGCGTCGTACCCGATGCTGAAGCCCGGCCGGAAGTTCATGTACGCCACGAGCCCGAGCCCCGTCACGAGCCACAGCACGAACAGCAGCCACCACGCGCCGCGGTCGGTGGTGCGCTGCACCAGCAGGCCGCGCAGGCCCATGCTGAAGAACAGCACCGTGAGCACGAAGCGCACGCCCGAGCCCGCGGATTTCGCCCACTGCCAATCGAAGTACAGCAGGTAGTTGAGCAGCTGCAGCCCGATGATCGTGAGGCTGCGGCCCGGGTTGTCGGGGCCGTGCATGACCGTCGGGTCGTCGAGCGGCGTCCGCACCGGGTACTGCGCCCGCCGGATCACGGCGAGCAGCGCCTCCCAGGTGGACGGCGCCGCCTCGTTGATCATCGGGGCCTGGCCCGAGCGGATGAACAGGAAGGCGTACGGCGTGATGCCCACCGCCGCCACCAGCAGCGCCACCACGGCGAAGCCCCCCACCCCGCTCGCGAACGCGAACGCCGCCGCCCCCACGTAGCACGCGAGCCCGACGAACGTGAGCGTCGTGCTGCCGAGCCCGCTGCCGATGAGGAGCGCCCAGGTGCCGGCCACGACGCCCACCTTGGCCCACTCCTGCCGCCGCAGCACCGGGTCGGGCGCCGGCGCGCCGTGCAGCGTGACCGCGAGGAACACCACCACCGCGGGCCCGGCCAGCAGCGCCAGCAGGTGGTTGCCGATGGCGAGCCCCGCCACGAAGAGGATGAGGAGCAGCAGGCGCGGCGCCCGCGCGGTGCCGCGCGTCGCGCGCCAGCGCAGCGCCAGCCACGAGATGACCGCGATGCTGAACAGCGCGACGGCGTACGCCTCGGTCTCGGTGGAGTTCTGCCAGTTGGTGAAGGTGAACGCGCCGGCGAACGCCGCAGCCGCGGCCGTGAGCAGTCGCGAGGTCGACCCCGCCCAGGGCCCCAACGACTCGTGAATGACGAGGAAGAACATCGCCGCGCCCGCGGCCGAGAACGCCGCGGTCATCAGGTTGGTGCGGAACGCCCACTCGCCGATGGGCACCAGCGTCGCCCACACGTGACCGATCAGCACGAGCAGCGGCGTGCCCGGCGGATGCGGGATGCCGAGGATGCGCGTGGAGGCGATCAGCTCGCCCGCATCCCAGAACGTCACGGTGGGCGCGAGGGTGAGGAGGAAGCCGAGCAGCACCGCGACGCCGACGCCGAGGGCGGCGCGGTACGGCGGGGCGTGCAGCGGCGTGTCGGTCATGCGGTGTGCGATGGGGGCTCCAGGGCGGTCGCGAGCGCGAGCGCGTCGCGGGTCTGCCGGACGTCGTGGACGCGGAAGATGCGGGCACCGCGCTCCCAGCCGAGCGCGCAGGCCACCGCCGTGACGCCGTCGCGCTCGGCGACGGGCAGGCCGCTCACCTCGCCCAGGAAGCGCTTCCGCGAGGGGCCAAGATAGACCGGCCGCCCGAGCGCGAGGAATGCGCGCAGCTGGTCGAGCAGGGCCAGGCTGTGCGCGGTCGTCTTGCCGAAGCCCAGCCCCGGGTCGACGGCGATGGCACCGAGCGGGATGCCGGCCGACGCGGCCACGTCGAGGCCGGCCCGCAGCTCGCCGAGCACGGCGCCCACCACGCCGTCGTCATAGCGCGCATGGGCGTAGCTGGCGAGCTCGAGGTGCTCGCCGCGCGAATGCATCAGCACCAGGCCCGCGCCCGCTCGGGCCACCACGGCGGCCATCTCCGGATCGAGGCGGAGACCAGACACGTCGTTCACGACCGAGGCACCGGCGGCGAGCGCGGCCTCCGCCACGCTCGCCTTCACCGTGTCGATCGACACCGCCACGTCGGGAAACTCGCTCGTGAGCCGCTCGATGACGGGCAGCACGCGGCGCAGTTCCTCGTCGTCGGCGACGATCTCGGTCCGGGCGGGCCGGGTGGATTCGCCACCCACGTCCAGCATGCGGGCGCCCTCGCCCACCAGCCGCTCGGCGTGCCGCAGCGCCGCGTCGAGCGACGTGAGCGCGCCGCCGTCGCTGAAGCTGTCGGGCGTGACGTTGAGGATTCCCACGATGAGCGGACGGTCGAGCGGCAGCGTGCCGCGGGCGACATCCCAGGCGGCGGGGGGTTCGTGCGGCATCGCGGCGGCGAGCGCGAGTGCCAGCTCGGCGAGCTCGCCGGGGACGCGGAACGGCTGCGCCAGCGTGGAGAGCCGGGCGCGTGAGCCCGCCACGATCGCCCAATCCGCGCCGGTGGAGAGGTCGAGCCCCAGCTTGCCGGCATGGCGCACGAGAGCCTCGAGCGTGGCATGCTCGAGGCCCGTGAAGCGAACGGCCAGAGGTGCGGCCCCGGAGGCCGCGCTGTCGGCGTCACCGGCATCCAGTCCCCCGGCGCGCAGCGCACCCGCCAGCGCGCCCGGAGAGTGGAGGCTCAGCGGTACCGCATTCACGCGCCCGCGGGTTCGGCCCCCGGCGCGCCCAGGATGCCCGGCGGGCGCGGGGCCGGCGCGGGCTTCGACGGCGGCACCGACGCCACCGGCGAGGCGGGCGGCAGTGTCGGGGTCCGCGGCGGCAGCGTCTCGCCGCGCACGATCCGGTCGAGGTCGTCCCGGTCCACCGTCTCCCGGTCGAGCAGCGTCAGCGCGATGCGCTCGAGCAGGTCGCGATGCTCGTTCAGGATGTTCGTCGCCTTGCGGTACGCCTCGTCGATGAAGCGCTTCACCTCGTCATCGACCACTTCGGCGGTACGCTCGGAGACCTCGCGCCGCGTGCCGAACTCGCGCCCGAGGAACACCTCGTGCTCGCGCTCGCCCACGGCCATCATGCCGATCTTCTCGCTCATGCCGAACTGCGTGACCATCCGGCGCGCGAGCGAGGTGGCCTGCTCGATGTCGCTCCCGGCCCCGGTGGTCACCTTCTC
>DASUOW010000179.1:0-18986 GCA_036276435.1 Gemmatimonadales bacterium | reverse complement strand
GACGTCGCGTCGCTCACCAAGGTGGTGGCGAGCGCCAGCATCGCGGCGCGCTTCGTCGGGCGCGGCGTGCTGGACCTCGACCGTCCGGTGTCCGCCTTCCTGCCGTGCTTCACCGGCGGCGCGCGCGACGCGGTGACGCTCCGCATGCTCCTGACGCACACCAGCGGCCTGCGCGCCTGGCTCCCGCTGTGGCGCGAGACGAGCGATGCGGCCGCGGCGTTCGCGCGCACCTGCGCGGAGATGCCGGTGGCGGTGCCGGGCACCGTCACGGAGTACAGCGACCTCAACGCCATCCTCCTCGGCCGGGCGCTCGAGCGCGCGGGCGGCGCATCGCTCGACGAGCTGCTGCTGCGCGAGGTGACGGGACCGCTCGAGATGCGGGCCACGAGCTATCGCGGGGAGAGCGCGGCGCCGTTCGACGTGGCGCCCACCAGCCGCGGCAAGGGCGAGGTACTGCGCGGCAGAGTCAACGACGAGAACGCCGAGCGCCTCGGCGGGGTCACCGGTCACGCGGGGCTCTTCGCCACGGGAGTCGACCTCGCGCACTTCCTCCAGGCGTGGATGGGCCGCACCCGCGGCGACACGCCCTGGCTCGACGACGCCACGCGCCTCGCCTTCACGCGCCTGCCGCCCACGGGCCGGCCGCCCGGGTGGGATCGCCCCGAGCGCAAGCGCGGCGAGCCGAGCCAGTTCGGCGACCTGTCGAGCGAGTCGACGTACGGACACACCGGCTGGACCGGCACCCAGCTGTGGGTGGACCCGACCCGCGACGTCTTCGTGGTGTTCCTCACCAATCGCGCCTACGCGCCGATGCACGCCGACACGCAGCGGCGGCTCAAGCTCGTGCGCGGCCAGGTGGCGGACGCGGTGGTGAGCGCCATCGACCGGGGTTATCGTGCACGGACACCCTGAAGGGCGGGACCGACCATGCTGACACCCGACATCGTCCGGAAGGCGCTGCGCGCCGTGAAGGATCCGGAACTCAACCTGAACATCATCGACATCGGCCTCGTCTACGACATCGCGGTCAGCGACGAGGGACAGGTGCACGTGCAGATGACCCTCACCTCCCCCGGCTGCCCGTCGGGGGCGGAGATCATGGACGACGCGAGGCGGGTGGTGACGGAGCTCGACGGGGTCACCGGGGTCGAGATCGAGCTCGTGTGGGACCCCTTCTGGACCCCTGAGCGGATGGATCCGCGCGTGAAGGCGTTCCTGGGCTACTGAGCCGGTTCGGCCACCGCCGCGAGGAGCTCGCGGCCGATCTCGCGACGCTGCCAGTGGCGCAGCTCGGGGACGGCGGCGAGCTCCTCGAGCGTCCGGGGGTTGGCACGGGCGATCGCTTCGAGGGTGCCGTTGGGGCAGAGCACGCCTGGCTGCAGGCCGAGCTTCGGCGCAAGCTGGTTGCGGAGGGCCTTCAGCCGTTCGACGCGGGCTTCGAAGATCGGGTCGGGGGCCCGCCGGGGCGGACGCTCGAGGCGCGGCAGCTTGGCGTCGGGGATGGCACGGCCGCGCTCGATGGCCGCGAGCAGCTGCGGGCCGCGGCGCGCGATCGTCTCGGTGCCGATGCCCGGGATGGTCTTGAGCGCCTCGAGGTCGGCGGGCATCGCCCGCGCCATCGCCAGCATCGGCTCGTTGTTGAGCACGCGGAAGGCGGCGCGGTCGAGCCGCTTCGCCTGCTCGTCGCGCCAGCCGTGCAGCTCCCGCAGGATGGCGAGCTCGCGCGGCCGGAGCGCCTTCGCCCCCTTGAGCCGGAGCCACGCCGGCTCCTCGTCCTCCGCCGGTCCCCAGCGCACGTCCTCGAGCAGCGCGAACTCCTCCGCCGCCCACGACGTGCGGCCGGCGGCGGCGAGCTTGTCGGCCAGCAGGTCGCGCAGCGCCAGCAGGTGCCTGGTGTCGGTGGCCGCGTAGCGCAGCATGTCCTCGGACAGCGGCCGGCGGGACCAGTCGGCGCGCTGGAAGCGCTTGTCGAGCGTGACGCCCTGATACTTCTCGAGCAGGGCCGCGAGGCCGATGCCGGGCTCGTCGAGCAGCTGGGCCGCGACCCGGGTGTCGAAGAGCTTCGTGGCCCGGATGCCGAACTCGCGCTCGAGCAGGCGCAGGTCGTAGTCGGCGTCGTGAAAGACGATCTCGACCGCGGGGTCGGCGAGCACCGAGCCGAAGCGGCCGAGGTCGGTCACCGACAGCGGGTCCACCACCAGGGTGCGCTCGCGCGACGAGAGCTGCAGCAGGTAGACCCGGTCGGTGTAGCGGTGGAAGCTCGCCGCCTCGGTATCCACGGCCAGCTGGCCACCCGCGGCAAGCTCCGGCAGGAGGTCGTCGAAGGCCTCCTGCTGCTCCACGAAGAGCACGTTGTCGCCGATGGGGTTGCTCACCGCTCAAGCCTCGCCGGAATGATGCTGGATTGCAAGCGCTTGCAGATCAGAATCTTGGCCGTCTGATCTCAAGCTGTTTCTCGCTTGGCGACGTTGCTGTCGCCAAGATGAACGCTAGGTGTCGTGCTGCTGTCGTCAGTCCGGGGTCTTCACCTGCTCCAGCCCCGTGGCGATCTCGTCCATCGCCTTCGCGAGCGCCTTGAAGAATTCGGCGTCCGGTTGCGGCGCTCCCCCGCCCATGGCGCTGTCCATCTGGAGCTTCCGGGACAGCCGGGCGACGAGTCGGATGTAGTCGGTGGTGGGCTTCATGGCGGGTCGGCGGGTCGGGGTCGGAGGGTCGGCAACACTGCTTCGAAGGTACCGACCTGCCGCGCCGCTGACCATCCGACGGGCTACGCGATAGCTTCCTCCCCCATGACCATTCCCGAGATCGATCTCACCGTCTACCCCGACGAGTGCGATGCCTTCGGGCACCTCAACCAGGCGTCGTTCCTGAGCCTGTTCGAGCGGGCCCGCTGGGAGATGCTCGCGCGCGGGCCCGGCATGGACGTCTTCACCCGGCAGGATGTGTGGCCGGCGGTGCGTCGCGCCGTGATCGACTATCACGCGCCGGCCTTCCCCGGCGACGTGCTCCGCTTCACGCAGGCCCTCACGCATCACGGCCGCACCAGCTTCACCATGCGCCAGACGAGCCGGCGCGTCAGCGACGACCGGCTCATCGCCACGGCCGAGTTCGTGTTCGTGTGCATCGACCGGAACGGGCGCCCGACGCCCGTGCCGGCCGATCTCGCCGACTTTCTCACCGCCCGCCCCGCCGAGCCGCCGGGCGTGAGCCGCATGACGGTCAACGGCGTGAGCCTCGCCGTGGAGCGCCGCGGCGAGGGGCCGGCGGTCCTCTTCGTGCACGGCTATCCGCTCGATCGCACCCTCTGGGCGCACCAGGTGGCGCACCTCGAAGGATGCCAGCGCATCGCCGTGGACCTGCGCGGCTTCGGTCTCTCGGATGCGCCCGACCTCGGCTACAGCCTGCCTACCTACGCCGACGATCTCGCCGCGCTGCTCGACGCCCTGCAGGTGGACGACGTGGTGCTCTGCGGACTGTCGATGGGCGGCTACGTGGCGTTCGAGTTCCTGCGCCGCTATCGCGAGCGGGTGCGGGGGCTCGTGCTGATGGACACGCGCGCGGAGGCCGACGGTCCCGAGGTGCGTCGCGCGCGCGACCAGCAGATCTCCCTCGCGCGCGAGCACGGAGCGGCAGCCATCGCCGAGACGATGGTGGCGCGGCTGCTCGCCCCCGAGACGCTGCGGCGCAACCCGGAGCTCGCCGAGCGGGTGCGCGCCATGATGGTGGCGACCCCGGTGCCGGGGATCGCCGGCGCCCTCGCCGCCATGCGCGACCGACCCGATTCCACCACGATGCTGGGCTCGCTCGAGGGCCTGCCCACCCTGGTGGTGGTGGGCGAGCAGGACGAGATGACGCCGCCGGCGAGCCACGAGGCGCTGGCCGCCGCGATTCCAGGCGCGAAGCTGGCCGTGATCCCGGGTGCCGGGCACCTGCCCCCGCTCGAGACGCCGGAAGCCGTCACCCACGTGCTCGCGGCGTTCCTGCGGAACCTCGGGTGAAACCCTTTCCGAGCGTCGTGCGTCTATTTGAATGACGGGCCCGCCGGACTCACGACCGGCACCGTCGACATCAGTTGCAGTCTCACCCCCCGGCTTCGGGGCCGCGGCCAGGCAGTTCGGTCCCGGAGCCACTCCCTCCCCGGGAATGCGTACGGGGGCGGACCGAAAGGTCCGCCCCCGTACTCACATGCGGCCCTGCTCCGGCATCAGCGCTTCGGGCGGCCAGGCGGGGTGTCGCTGTTGAACACTTCCTTGTTCTTCTCGATGAAGGACGTGAGGTTGGCGGGCACGTCCTCCTCGGGGAAGATGGCCGACACCGGGCACTCCGGCTCGCATGCCCCGCAGTCGATGCACTCGTCGGGGTGGATGTAGAGCTGATCCTCGCCCTCGTAGATGCAATCCACCGGACACACATCGACACAGGCCCGATCCTTCACGTTGATGCAGGCCTCTGTGATCACATACGTCATTGCGGCGACTCCCTCGGAGCGTCCCTTGTGGCGACGAGAATCGTCACCCGACCGGGCGACCGCATAGGAATAGAGGCGCGGGCGCAGGTTGCGCAAGGGGGGCACGACACCCGCCGCGCGGCCGGATAGTTTCCGGGCTCATGCTCCGCATCATCATCGTGCTTCTGACGGCCTGGCTCACGGCCACGCGCCTGCCGGCCCAGCAGGCGTGCGCACCGGCGCGCACCGCGCTGGTGCTCTCGGGCGGCGGCGCGAAGGGGCTGGCGCACATCGGCCTGCTGCGCGCGCTCGACTCGATGGGCGTGCGGCCCGATCTCGTCGTGGGCACGAGCATGGGCGCGATCGTGGGCGCGCTCTACGCGGCGGGCCTGACCGGCACCGAGATAGACAGCGTGGTGCGAAGCGCACCGGGCGGCACGCTCATCCGCTCCTTCCGTCCGCTCGCGCCGCGCTCCCTCGGCGTCCTGCAGCCGATGGTCAGCTTCGCCGACGGCGAGGGCATGACCGGCTTCCAGACGGGTGCCGTGCGCGAGCGCGAGGTCGATGCCCTGCTCACGCGCATCCTGCTCCTCGGCAACCTGCGCGCGCGCGGCGACTTCGATTCGCTGCCGATTCCCTTCCGCGCCGTCGCCACCGACTTCCGTGCGCGCACGCCGGTGGTGATCGGCGAGGGCGACCTCGCCCAGGCGGTGCGCGCGAGCATCGCGATCCCCCTGCTCTTCCCGCCGGTGGACGTGGACGGACGCACGCTGGTCGACGGCGGGCTGACCGCCAACATCCCCATCGAGATCGCGCGCCGCCTCGGCGCCACCCGGGTGATCGTCAGCGACGTGTCGGGTCCGGTCCCCGACTCCGTGCCGCTCGCATCCACCGGCGCCGTGGCGGCGCGGCTCATGGACTACGTCTTCGAGCAGCCGGCCGCGTCGCTCGCACCCGACGACGTCTACGTGCGGCACGACGTGGGCGCGTTCGGCGGCCTCGACTTCTCGGCGGAACCCGCCGGCGAGCTGCTAGCGATCGGCCGCCGCACCGCCGACAGCATCTTGGCGCTGGCCCCCTGCCTCGCCCCGCTGGCCGCGGACACACCCCTCCGCTTCCGATCCATCCCGCGCTACGTGGGCCAGGTGATCGCTACCGACGGCCGCGGGGAGGCGGCGAAGGTGCTGCGCGACCTGGGCTTCCACGCCGGCGACTCGATCCCGTGGCTGGAGGTGCGGGAGCGCGCGAGCCGCCTCGCGGAATCGGAGCAGATCGAGGGCGTGTGGCTCTATCCCTCCGGCAGTGGCGACACGGTGTCGTTCGCACCCCGCCTGCGCCTGGCGCCGCGTCTGTACGGCGCCGGCGGGTTCGCCTACGACAACACGCTCGGCGGGCGCGTCTGGTTCGCGGGGATGTCGGAGAACCTGCTGGGCCTCGGCCTCGAGCTCTCGTCGAAGCTGGCGCTCGGCGGGCTGCGCAACGAGCTCGAACTGGGCGCGCGGAAGAACCTCCGTTATCGCTGGCGGGTGCTGGCGCCGACATTGCTCGCGACGGCCGCCGAGGAGAAGGTGCCACAGTACGATGCCGACGGCAGCGACATCGGCTCGTTCACCGTGCGCGAACTGGTGGGGTTCGCTGGGTTCGAGCGTGCATTCGGCCACGGCTGGCGCACGCGCTTGGGGCTCGAGGGCCGCACCTGGGACGAGCCAGACAGCAGCAATTCCGCCGCCGGCATGCTGCTGCGCATGGAGCGATTCGACGACTGGGACTCGCGACGCGGCTTCGCCGAGGTGCGCTGGAGCAGCGTGTACCGCTATGGACTGGGCGAGCTGCGCTGGCCGATCGCCTTCGGCTCGCACTTCGGCGTGCGCACGCTGACTCGCGCGGGCCTGGGCGAGGCGCTGCCGCCCCATCTGGCCTTCATGCTCGGCGGTGACGAGGGCTTTCCCGGCATCCGTCCCGCCCAGCTGCGCGGCGATCGCGAGCTGTCGCTGCAGGGGCAGTTCTGGGCGGCGGTGCTCGGCCCGGTGGAGGCGACGGTCGATCTCGGCGTGGGCCGGATCGCGACGGGCGGCGCGTTCGTGGATGGCGACGACTGGCTGTCGGGCGTGCGCGTGGGCGCGCGGCTCGCGACGCCGATCGGCCCGCTCAGCGTGGCACACGGCTGGGCGAGCGACGGCAACGCGAACTGGTACGTGCGGTTCTTCCGGTGGTTCTGAGGGCCTAGACCAGCACGTGCATGCTGTCGTCGGCGGAGCGCGGTTGCGGCTCGCCGTAGCGTCCCTCGTGCTGATGGTGCTTCTCCCACTCGTCGCTGTAGCAGAACGGATCGAGCCCGTGCGCCCGGTCCACCGTGAGCACGCCGTCGAGATGGTCGAGCTCGTGCTGGATGAGCTCGGCCATGTCCTGCTCCAGCTCCACCTCGTGCCACTTCCCCCGCAGGTCCTGATAGCGCACCCGCACGTGATGCGCGCGCAGCACGCGCACGTACAGGTCGGGGATCGAGAAGCAGTCGTCCCAGACGGTGAAATCCTGGAAGCCGATGTCCACGATCTCGGGGTTCACGAGCACCCACGGCTTGCCGGTGTCGATGTAGATCATGCGCACCGGCGCCCCGATCTGGGGCGCGGCGATGCCGCGGCCGGCGCCTTCGTGCTGCTGCTGCCAGTCGTGCAGCGTGTCGGCGAGATCGTCGGCGATGACGCGGACGGCCGCCGAGCGCGGGTTGGTGATGGTCTCGCAGCGGGCGCGCAGGATCGGGTCGCCAAGGCGACGGATACGACGAATGGCCATGGAGAGAAGGTCGGGAATCCAAGCGGGGTTGTCAAATGGCCGAAGGATCAATCCGACGCGATTTAAGACAGCAAAGAGTAGTCGCAAGCGAAACTACGCAGCACCAAGTTCTTAACTGGATGTGACGTAGCTAGTCACCCGGCATCCACTGAAGGCGCACGGTGCCGATGACCGGTGCCCTGCCCTGCCCGTCGAACTCCTTGCCGACCCACTGCATCGAGACGGTGGCGGCCCAGCGCTGCCACTGCAGCGTGCCGTCGATGCCGAGCCATCCGCGCCACCGGCGCAGGGTGTCGCGGTCGATGCCCAGGAGCGTGCGATCGTTCACGATCCAGCGTTGGCCGGCCTCGATCCCGAACCCTGCGGCGACTCCCGCGATGGACCTTGGCGCGAGCCACCGCCCGTCCAGTCCGACGCTGCCGCGCAGTCCGCCCTCGGCATGGCTGCGCATGGTGCCCAGCTCGACGCCGCCGAGTGCGGCCAGGCGCACGGGACCGAGCGCGGTCCAGCGCGTCCCGCTCGCAGTCGTCGAGAGCCAGGGGGCGGTCGGCAGCTGGCTGTCCCAGGAAGGCGGCGAGGTGAAGCCGAAGAGCCGGTGCACGAAGCGTTGCATCGGCTCGCCGAGCGCGGCCGGGCCGCGCAGGCCGGCGGTGAGCATCAGCTGCCAGGCGCCGCGGCGGGCCCAACGCTCCAGCGCCCCGCGCACGCCGATGTACCCGGCGAACGGGCGGTCACGCGGTGGCTCCCGCGGGATGAGCAGGTCGGGCGTGAAGAGCGCGTGCACGAGACCCAGGCGCCAGCCGGAACAGGCATCCCTGGCGCAGCGGCGCACTCCGAGCGAAGCGTCGAGGCCGTGCGTGTAGTCGCGGTCGTGACGCGGCCCGAGGACGATGGCGTCGTTGTCGACCTGGAGCCGCATCGTCATCTGGGCGGCCGCCGGCATGGCGAGCAGCGGGAGAAGCAGCAACCCGATCAACCGACACATGATATCGATGCAACCCTGCTATGCGAGCGCCACATATGATTGAATTTGTGAATGAAGTGCAAGCAGTAGTGATTACTACTACATCAGATGCGTGTTGTGACCCGTTCAGTTCGCACCAAAAACCTGAGATGAATTGACAGAAGCCCGGACGGGGGCTAAGCTTGCCCCTCATGGCGGGCACGATGCACGAACTGCGTGGAGTGGTCGGACCGGCGGGCGCCTATCGCGGCCCGCGGGGCCAGATCCTCGTCGAGCTGAAGCGGACCGAGAACCTCTCGGCCAAGGAGCTTGCGGCGCGGCTCGGGCTGTCGCTCAACGCGGTGCGGCACCACCTGAAGGAGCTCGAGGCCGAGGGCGTGCTCGAATACGTCCGCGAGCATCGGAGCGTGGGCGCGCCGGCGTTCGCCTATCGGCTGAGCGCGCAGGGCCAGGCGCTCTTCCCGCGGCGCTATCAGGAGACGCTGACCTACATCCTCGAGCACGTGGCCGTCCGGGACGGCCGTGCGGCGGCGATCGCCATGCTCGAGGCGCACCTGCAGGGGATGGCGGCCCGGCTCAAGGTGGAGCTGGCCGGCCTGACCCCCGAGCAGCGGGTGGAGGCGGTGACGCGGCTGCGCTCGGAGGACGGCTACATGGCCGAGTGGCAGTCGGCGGGGCCGGGGGCGGCGACGATCCGGGAGCACAACTGCGCGATCCACGCGATCGCCGAGCGCTTCCCGGAGATCTGCGCCGCCGAGGAGCGGTTCATGGAGGAGGTGCTGGGGGCGCCGGTGGAGCGGCGGCAGCACATCCTGAGCGGGTGCACCGCCTGCGAATATCACGTGCAGTTCGACACGCCCCGCGCGCCGGCCGATGCCGCCGCCGAGGTCGTGCAGATCAGGTCGCGCGACGCGCGGCCGGGAGCCAACGCATCATGACGTCACCGTCGGTCGAGTCGCTGGTCCAGCGCGACTACAAGTACGGCTTCGTGACCGACATCGACAGCGATGTCGCGCCGAAGGGCCTGAGCGAGGACACCGTCCGGCTCATCTCCGCCAAGAAGAACGAGCCGCAGTGGCTGCTCGACTGGCGGCTCAAGGCGTTCCGCGCCTGGCAGAAGATGAGCGAGCCGCACTGGCCCAACGTGAAGTACGAGCCCATCGACTACCAGGGCACGAGCTACTACGCGGCCCCGAAGACGAAGACGCCGCTGGGCTCGCTCGACGACGTCGATCCCAAGCTGCGCGAGACGTACGAGAAGCTGGGCATCCCGCTCTCGGAGCAGAAGCTGCTCGCGGGCGTCGCGGTGGACGCCATCTTCGACTCGGTGTCGGTGGGCACGACGTACAAGGCGAAGCTGATGGAGCAGGGGATCATCTTCTGCTCGTTCGGCGAGGCGGTGCAGGAGCACCCCGAGCTGGTGCAGAAGTACCTGGCCTCGGTGGTGCCGGCGAGCGACAACTTCTTCGCCGCGCTCAACAGCGCCGTCTTCTCCGACGGCTCGTTCGTGTACGTGCCGAAGGGCGTGAAGTGCCCGATGGAACTGAGCACGTACTTCCGCATCAACGCGTCGGAGACGGGCCAGTTCGAGCGCACCCTCATCATCGCCGACGAGGGCGCCTCGGTGAGCTACCTCGAGGGCTGCACCGCGCCCAAGCGGGACGAGCACCAGCTGCACGCGGCGGTGGTGGAGCTGGTGGCGCTGCCGGGGGCCACGATCAAGTACTCGACGGTGCAGAACTGGTACGCCGGCGACGAGGAAGGGAAGGGCGGCATCCTCAACTTCGTCACCAAGCGCGGCAAGGCGTACGAGAACGCCAAGATCAGCTGGACGCAGGTCGAGACCGGCTCGGCGATCACCTGGAAGTACCCGTCGGTGATCCTGCAGGGCGACAACTCGGTGGGCGAGTTCTACTCGGTGGCGGTGGTGAACGGCATGCAGCAGGCCGACACCGGCACCAAGATGATCCATATCGGGAAGAACACGCGGAGCACGATCGTCTCGAAGGGGATCTCGGCCGGGAAGGGGAACAACTCCTACCGCGGCCTGGTGAAGATCCTCCCCAAGGCGCACGGGGCCCGCAACTACACGCAGTGCGACTCGATGCTGATCGGGAACAAGTGCGGTGCGCACACCTTCCCGTACATCGACGTGCAGAACGCCTCCGCCGCGGTGGAGCACGAGGCGAGCACGTCGAAGATCGGCGAGGACCAGATCTTCTATTGCAAGCAGCGCGGCCTCAACACCGAGAACGCCATCTCGCTCATCGTGAACGGCTTCTGCAAGGAAGTCTTCAAGGAGCTGCCGATGGAGTTCGCGGTGGAGGCGCAGAAGCTGCTCGGCGTTTCGCTCGAAGGCAGCGTTGGCTGATCACGGACCCAAGGACCCGACACCGATGACGATGCTCGAGATCAAGAACCTGACCGCCAACGCAGGCGACAAGGAGATCCTCAAGGGGATCAGCCTCACCGTGAACCCGGGCGAGGTGCACGCCATCATGGGGCCGAACGGCTCCGGCAAGAGCACGCTGGCGCAGGTGCTGGCCGGCCACCCGGCCTACACGGTGACGGGCGGCCAGGTGCTGTACGAGGGCGAGGACCTCTTCGAGCTCGAGCCCGAGGAGCGCGCCCAGAAGGGCATCTTCCTCGCATTCCAGTACCCGGTCGAGGTGCCCGGCGTGAGCAACGCCTACTTCCTGCGCGCCGCGTACAACGAGATCCGGAAGTCCAAGGGCCTCGACGAAGTCGACCCGATGGACTTCATCGACCTCCTCGAGGAGAAGCTCAAGGTGGTCGAGTGGGGCCCGGAGATCATGCAGCGCTCGGTGAACCACGGCTTCTCGGGCGGCGAGAAGAAGCGCAACGAGATCCTGCAGATGGCGGTGCTCGAGCCCCGGCTCGCGATCCTCGACGAGACCGACTCGGGCCTCGACATCGACGCGCTCCGCATCGTGGCCAGCGGCGTCAACAAGCTGCGCGCCGCGGACCGCTCATTCCTGATGGTGACGCACTACCAGCGCCTGCTCAACTACATCGTGCCGGACTTCGTGCACGTGCTGGCGGGCGGCCGCATCGTGAAGTCGGGCGGCAAGGAGCTCGCGCACGAGCTCGAGGCGAAGGGCTACGAGTGGCTCGAGGACCTCGCGCCGGCGGGGGCCGCGTGACCGCCGTCGCGGAGCGCGTGAGCGCCCCGGCCTGGCTGGCCGCCCTGCGCGCGCAGGGCGCCGAGCGTTTCGCGGCGACGGGCTACCCGACGTCGAAGGACGAGGACTGGCGCTTCACCCCGGTGGCCCCGATCGCGCGCGCGCAGTTCGCGCCGTCGGCGCCGGCCACGGTGACGGCCGCCGCGCTGGCACCGTTCATCTTCGGCCAGGCCGAGTGGCCGCGGCTGGTGTTCGTGAACGGGCGCTTCGATGCGTCGCTCTCGTCCATCACGGCGCTGCCGGCCGGGATGACGGTGTCGAGCCTCGCCGAGGCGCTGGCCGCCGACCCCTCGCTCGATCAGCACCTGGGCCGCCACGTGCAGGTGGACGTGACGCCCTTCGTGGCCCAGAACACGGCGGAGTTCGCCGACGGCGCGGTGGTGCAGGTGGCCCCGAACGCCGACCTGGGCCTGCCGGTGCACCTCGTGTACGTGACGGCGCCGGGTACGGCGGGCGCCTCGCACACGCGCAACCTGATCGTGATCGGCCAGAGCGCCCGCGCGGCGCTCATCGAGAGCTACGTCACCCTGGGCGACGGCGACACCTACCTCACCAACGTGGTGAGCGAGGTGGTGGTGGGTGCCAACGCCTGGGTGGAGCACGTGCGCATCCAGCGCGAGAGCGAGCAGGCGTACCACGTAGGGCTCACGCACGTGGAGCAGGCGCGGGACAGCCACTACCGCAACTTCACGTTCGCGATGGGCGGCGCCATCTCCCGGCACGACCTGCACGTGCGGCTCAACGCGGCCAACGTCGAGGCGCTGATGTACGGCCTCTACCTGGGCCGGGACGAGCAGCTCGTCGACAACCACACCACGATCTTCCACGACCATCCCGACTGCCGCAGCTGGGAGGTCTACAAGGGCGTGCTGGACGACAAGTCGCACGGCGTGTTCAACGGCAAGATCTTCGTGACCCCCGAGGCGCAGAAGACCGACGCGAAGCAGACCAACCGCGCGCTCCTGCTCTCCGACACGGCGGCGATCGACACCAAGCCGCAGCTCGAGATCTTCGCCGACGACGTGAAGTGCACCCACGGCGCCACGGTGGGCAACCTCGACACGCTGATGGAGTTCTACTTCCGCAGCCGCGGCATCCCGGCCGAGGCGGCGCGCCGCCACCTGGTGTACGCGTTCTGCGCGGAAGTGATCGCCGAGGTGGCCATCGAGCCGGTCCGCAGGGAGCTGGAGCGGCTGGTGCTGGACCGGGTCAATGAGTGAGCCGGGGGCGGTCCGCCCGTATATTCCCGCATGACCGCGACCGCCCCCACCCTCGACGTCGGCCTCGTCCGCGCGCAGTTCCCGATCCTCTCGACCACCGCGCACGGACGGCCGCTCGTCTATCTCGACAGCGCGGCGACCACCCAGAAGCCGCAGTCGGTCATCGACCGCATCACCCGCTACTACGAGCGCGAGAACGCGAACATCCACCGGGGCGTGTACGCCCTCTCGGCGGATGCCACGGCGATGCACGACGCGTCGCGGGCGCGGATCGCGCGGTTCATCAACGCCGGGTCCGAGCGCGAGGTGATCTTCACGCGCGGCACCACCGAGAGCGTGAACCTGGTGGCGCAGGCGTGGGGGCACGCCACGCTCCGCACCGGCGACGAGATCGTGGTCACCGCCATGGAGCACCACTCGAACATCGTGCCGTGGCAGCTCGTGGCGGCCCAGCGCGGCGCCGTGGTGCGGGCCGCCCCGGTGACGGAGTCGGGTGAGCTCGACCTCGACGGCTTCCGGAAGCTGCTGACCAAGCGCACGAAGATGGTGGCGGTGGTGCACCTCTCGAACGCGCTGGGCACCATCAACCCCGTGAAGCAGGTGGCCGAGCTGGCGCACGCGGCCGGCGCGCTGGTGCTGGTGGACGGGGCCCAGTCGGCCGCGCACCTGGCCGTGGACGTCCAGGACCTGGGCTGCGACTTCTTCGCCTTCAGCGGGCACAAGCTGTTCGGGCCCACGGGCATCGGCGTGCTGTGGGGCCGCGAGGCACTGCTGGACCGGATGCCGCCGTGGCAGGGCGGGGGCGACATGATCGGGACGGTGGCGGTGGAGGGCAGCACGTGGGCGCCGCTGCCCGCCAAGTTCGAGGCCGGCACGCCGCACATCGCGGGTGCCGTGGGCCTCCACACCGCCATCGACTTCCTGGCGGGGTTCGACCAGGCCGCCGTCGTGGCGCACGAGCACGACCTGCTGGCCTACGCCACCGAGCGGGTGGGGTCCATTGCGGGCGTGCGGCTCATCGGCACGGCGCGCGAGAAGGCCTCGGTGCTCTCCTTCACGGTGGAGGGCGTGCATCCGCACGACCTGGGCACGGTGCTCGACGCCGAGGGCGTCTGCATCCGCGCGGGGCACCATTGCGCGCAGCCGCTCATGCGGCGCTTCGGGCTGGTGGCCACGGCGCGGGCGTCGTTCAGCATCTACAACACCCGCGACGACGTGGACGCGCTCGCCGCCGGCGTGGAGAAGGCGAAGAGGCTGCTGGCATGAGCTCGGTGAGCGAGCTGTACCAGAGCGTCATCCTGGACCACAACCGGACGCCCCGCAACTACGGCCGGCTCGAGGGCGATGCGCGCCGCGCGCGGGGCTACAACCCGCTGTGCGGCGACGAGTGCACGGTATGGCTCAAGGTGGAGGGCGACACGGTGGCCGACGTGAAGTTCGAGGGGCAGGGGTGCGCCATCTCGAAGGCGTCGGCGTCGCTGATGACGATGGCGGTGAAGGGGAAGCCGGTGGCGGAGGCGGCCGCACTCGCGGAGCGCTTCCACGACCTCGTGACCGGCAAGCTGAACGAGGCGGAGTCGCAGGCGCTGCCGGCGCGGCTGCAGGTGTTCGGCAACGTGGCGCAGTTCCCGGTGCGGGTGAAGTGCGCGAGCATGCCGTGGCACACGCTCAAGGCGGCGCTGGCGGGTGGGGATGCGCCGGAGCTGGTGGAATTGAAGTGACGACGCGACCCCTCCGATGTCATCCTGAGGAGCGCAGCGACGAAGGATGTACTAGACGTCCGCGCAGGGCACGGCCACACGGGTCGCTCGAGCGCGAAGAAGATCCTTCGCTTCGCTCAGGATGACATCGGCGGCAGGATGACTTCGGGCGGAATGCCCAGACTGAACTCGAGAAGTGATCAACACATAAGGGAGAGCACCGGATGCCTTACCCGGAGATGATGGTCAAGCCCATGCGCGAAGAGATGGTCGACATGGGTGCGAAGGAACTGAAGAGCGTGCCCGACGTGGACGCCGAGCTCGGTGACCAGCAGGGCACCACGCTGGTGTTCGTGAACAGCGTCTGCGGGTGTGCTGCCGGTGGCGCGCGTCCGGCGCTGCGCGCGGCGCTGCAGCAGGGGCCGAAGCCCGACAAGGTGGTGACGGTCTTCGCGGGCCAGGACACCGAGGCGGTGGCGCGGGCGCGCCAGTACTTCGCCGACTACCAGCCGAGCTCGCCCTCGATCGCGCTGTTCAAGGATGGCGAGGTGGTGCACTTCATCCACCGTCACCAGATCGAGGGGAAGGCGCCGCAGGACGTGGCGAAGAACCTCGCGGACGCGTTCCAGAAGTACTGCGCGCCGGCGTCGGTGTGAGCGGGCACGTCTTCCACCCGGGGCACGAAGAGCTGCACGGCATCACGGTGGTGGTGACCGGGCGCTCGGGGCGCACCTACGTGGGGCGGTACCACGAGCGCACCCCGAAGGGCACGCTGCTGCACGATGCCGGCGTGCACGATCCCGCCGGTGGCCAGAGCCTCGAGGATTACCTCGCGCGGACGCTCAAGTTCGGGGTGAAGGCCGAGCAGAAGAACCTGGTGCTGCCCGACGAGGAGATCGGGGAGATCCGGAAGCTGGCGGAGTTCGAGTAGGGCCGTACCCGCAGCGGCGCGTTGCAGCCTGCACCGCCGCGTGCCGATCGAAACCCCGCGTCCCATGGCGCCGTACATCTCACGCCATGGGACGCGCGCGCGTTCCCCTCCCCGGAGTCCCCATGTACGAGACGGCGATCACGCTCGAGCGAGTGACCAAGCGCTACGCCGGCCACACGGCCGTGCGCTCGCTCGACCTGACCATACCGCGCGGCGGCATCTTCGGCCTGCTCGGGCCCAACGGCGCGGGCAAGAGCACCACGATCCGCATGATCATGAACATGCTCGTGGCCGACGAGGGTCGCATCACCCTCTTCGGCGGCGAGCCGGCGAGCCGCGACCTCTCGGCGCGCATCGGCTACCTGCCGGAGGAGCGCGGACTGTACAAGAAGATGCAGGTGCTGGAGCAGCTCATCTTCCTGGGCGAGACGAAGGGCCTGCCACGCCGGCGCGCGCGCGAGCTGAGCGGGCAGTGGCTGGCGCGGCTGGGCCTGAGCGACTGGGCCGCGCGCCGCGTCGAGGACCTGTCGAAGGGCATGCAGCAGAAGGTGCAGTTCATCGGCGCGCTGCTGCACGAGCCGGAGCTGGTGGTGCTCGACGAGCCGTTCAGCGGCCTCGATCCCGTGAACAGCCAGGTGATGAAGGACGTGGTGGTGGAGATGGCGCGGCAGGGCCGCACGGTGCTCTTCTCGACCCACATCATGGAACAGGCCGAGAAGATGTGCGACCGGGTGGCCATCATCGCCCGGGGCGAGAAGCTGGTGGATGGCAGGCTCGCCGACGTGAAGCGCGCCGACGGCGACCGGCACGTGGCGCTGGCGTTCCACCGCAATCGCGAGGCGGCGGCCCGCGTGCTGGGCGACCGCTCGCTGGTGGCGCGCACCGACGACTACGGCGCGAGCGCCGAGGTGACGCTGGCGCCGCAGGCGAGCGGGGACGCGCTGCTCGAGGCGCTGCTGGGGGCCGGGGTGGGCATCAGCCGTTTCGAGCTGGTGGAGCCGTCGCTGCAGTCCATCTTCATCGCGAAGGTGGGCGCCGACGCCGCCACCGCGCCCGCCCTGGAGGAGTCCCGTGCATAAGGTGTGGGCGGTCATCCGTCGCGAGTTCGTGGAGCGGGTGCGCACGCGCACCTTCCTGCTGAGCACGCTGCTGTTCCCCGCGCTCATGATCGGCCTCACCGTGCTGCCGGTGCTGCTCGACCGGCGGGCGAAGGCGCCCAAGCGCGTCGTGGTGCTCGACGGCGCCACGGGCGAGGCGGGCACGCGCGTCGCGGACGGGCTCGCGGCGGCGAAGCGCACCGGGTCCAACGGCGGGGCGCGCTACTCGGTGACGCGGCTCGTGGCCGGAACGGACCTCGAGGCACGGCGGGATTCGCTGGTGCGGCACGTCGGGGTGGGGAGCGAGGGCGAGGGGCTCGACGGCGTGCTGGTGATCACGGACGACGCCATCACGACGGGCAAGATTCCCTACTACGGCGCCAACGTGGGCAGCCCGCAGGACATGCGGCGGCTCGAGACCGAGGTGCAGACGGCGCTTCGGCTGGAGCGACTGCGGCGCGCGGGCATCGATCCCTTCGTGGCGATGCCGGCGCTCCGGCCCATCGACCTGCAGGCACAGAAGGTGTCGGGCGGCGCCACGACCGGCGAGTCGGGCGATGCCTCGTTCATCCTCGCCTACGCCATGTCGTTCCTGCTCTACATGGCGCTGCTCCTCTACGGCAACCAGGTCATGACGTCGGTGGTGGAGGAGAAGTCGAGCCGCATCAGCGAGGTGCTGATGGGCAGCATGCGCCCTTTCCAGCTGCTCCTGGGCAAGGTGATCGGCGTGGGCGCGGTGGGACTGGTGCAGCTGGCGGTGTGGGCCGGCACCGCGATGGCGCTGACGCGTTTCCGCACCCAGCTGGCCGGGCTCTTCGGCGTGGCGCCGGACAGCCTGCGCACCATGCCGATTCCCGAGGTGAGCCCGGGCCTGCTGGCGGTGTTCCTGCTCTTCTTCGTGCTGGGCTTCCTGTTCTACGCCAGCCTGTACGCCGCGGTGGGCTCCACCTGCAGCACGGTGCAGGAGACGCAGCAGGCGTCCGTGCCCGTCACGATGACGATCGCGGTGGGCCTCATACTCATGTTCTCGCTCTTCGGCGAGCCCAACAGCAGCCTGGCGCGCCTGCTCTCGCTGCTGCCGCCGTTCGCGCCGTTCATGACGCCGGTGCGGCACGCCCTGGTGAAGCTCTCCCCGATGGAGCTCGGCCTGTCGGCCCTGGCGCTGGCGGCCGGGGTGGTGGCAGTGGCGTGGGTGGCCGGACAGATCTACCGTACGGGCATCCTCATGCATGGCAGGCGCGCATCGCTTCGCGAAGTCTGGCGGTGGCTCCGGGCGGGGTGATCCCCGTCCGGCAGTGATGGTCTGGACCGCCGCGGCGCTCCTGGCGGCCGCGCTGGCGCTGCTCGGCCAATGGGACATGCTGCCGACGGCCGACGTGTCCTGGCTGCTCTACGCGGCCGGCCGCGTCCTCGACGGGGCGCGCATCGGCCGCGACGTCGTCGACGTCAACCTTCCCCTCGTCATCCTCGACAAGCTGCCGGCGGTGGCCGTGGCGCGCGGGGCGGGGCTCGACCCGTGGCACGTCTGGGTGGCGTGCCTGGCGGTTCTGCTCGCCGCGGCGCTCCTGATTGCGGCCCGCGTGCCGGGCAGCTGGTTCGCCACGCCGCTCCACACCGCGCTCGCGGCGTTCGCGCTGCTGGCCGCACCCCGGTCGGACTTCGGCCAGCGCGAGCACGTCGCCGTCATCGCCGTCCTGCCGTATCTCGTGCTCGCCGGCGCCCGGCTCGATCGCCGTGCCGTGCCCGCGGGGCTCGCGGTCACGGCGGGTGCGCTCGCCGTGCCCGGTCTCGCACTGAAGCCGTTCTTCGTGGCGGTGCCGGTGGCAGTGGCCCTCCTCGAGTGGCGGCGCGGGCTGCCCCTCGCCGGGCTGATGCGGCTGCCGGAGCACGGCGTGGTGGCGGCCGGCGTTCCCCTGCTCTGGCTGGCGCAGTTCGCGGCTGCCCCGGAGTGGTTGGCGGCTGCGCGCTGGTACTGGCCGCTCTATTCGCAGTATGGCGGCGGGCCACCGGTGCAGCTCGGCGTGCTCGCCACCGGCGTCCTGACGATCGTGGCGGTGGTGCTGCTGGCCTTCGTGGTGCGTCGGCGCTGGCCGGAGCACTACCTCGACGGCGAGGGCGAGGCGCTGCTGACCGGCGCCCTCGGGTTCTTCGCCTGCATCGTGGTGCAGGCGCGCTCGCTCTCCTATCACTTCGTGCCCGTGGTGACGCTCCTCGCGGTGCTGGGGCTGCGCACGTTGACCGGTCGTGCCCGCCCGACGCTGCTTGCGCTCCCGGTGGCGGTGGTGCTCGCGATGGTGCTGCTCCCGGCTCCCCTGGATGCGGTGCGCCTGCTCGGTGGCGCAGCCCTTCCACGCGGGCAGCAGGACCCGAGCCTTCCGGCATTGCAGCAGGCGCTTCGCGCCGGCACGCCGGCGCGACGCATCGCGGTGCTCTCCACCAACCCTGCCTCGGTGTTCCCGCTGGTGCCATCGCTCGGCGCGGAATCTGCGTGGCGTCAGATCTCGCTCTGGCCGATCATCGGGCTCAACGCGCCGGCTGTGTACGGCGAGGCGGTGGTGACCTGTGCCGAGCCGTCGGCGTGGACTCCGCTCGAGCAGCACTGGCGGGATGAAGTGGCGGAGGATTTCCTGC
>DASUOW010000178.1:0-2918 GCA_036276435.1 Gemmatimonadales bacterium | reverse complement strand
CATGATGAACTGCTGCCGGTCGATGACCGACTGCACCGCGGCCTGCACCTCATCCCGGATCGTGAGGTGCTGCGCGACAAGGTCGAGAAGGGGGACCTTCATCGTCATGCTCCGGATGCGTCGGCAATGGATGCGCCACGGCGCGGGCCCGTCGGCCCCCGGCCGCAGAGAATACTCTTAAATGCTGTCAGCACAAAAAGTTAGACGGCTGCGGCGCCCGGGTCAATCGGACGCAGGCCGCCGGGGAATTCCTCGTACCCGGCGCCACACGCGGCACAGGTGCCACGGCCGTCCTGCAGCGGCAGCCGCTCCCCGCACCGGCACATCCACCCCACCCGCCGCGCGGGCACCCCGACCACCAGGGCGTGGGGCAGCACGTCGGCCGTCACCACTGCCCCGGCGCCCACGAAGCAGTAGGCGCCGAGGGTCACGCCGCAGACCACCGTGGCGTTGGCCCCGATCGTGGCGCCCCGGCGCACCAGCGTGGGCTTGTACTCGGCCTTGCGGGAGACGTGGCTGCGGGGGTTGATGACGTTCGTGAAGACGCAGCTCGGGCCGCAGAACACGTCGTCCTCGAGGGTGACCCCCTCGTAGATGGAGACGTTGTTCTGGACCTTCACGTTGTCGCCGAGCGTGGTGCCCGGCATGACCACGACGTTCTGGCCGAGGTTGCAGCGCTCGCCGATGACGGCGCCCGGCATGACGTGCGAGAAGTGCCAGATCTTGGTGCCCTTCCCGATCACGGCGCCGTCGTCGATGTAGGCGGATTCGTGCGCGAAATAGTCGGCCATGGGGCTCCGGACGGGGCTCGGGGACAGCGCCAAAGATAGGAGGGACGGGGGGCGCCCGCTGCGACGCCGCGGGCAGCCCGGCGCCTCAGGGTGCCGGGAGCGGGAGGGACATCAGCACCGGCGGCGGTAGCGGCGACCCGGGCACGCGGCGGCCGTCGTCGTCGAACGCCGCCCAGGGGCTGTTGGCGACGTAGACGAACCGTCCGGCGCCGATCGCCCCGAGCGTCGGCTCGGTGGCCACCGCCGCATGGCGATCGAGGGTTCGCACCTCGGTCACGGTGGTGCCCGCGGCGTCGAGCCGCAGCATGACGACGCGGGGCGGCGAGATGCCGTTCTGGATCGCGAGCAACCGACGATCGTCCAGCCGGTAGAGCCCATCGATGCCCAGCGTGGTGCGGCCTGGAGGTGCCGTCACTTCGGTGACCGCACGCGACGCGAGGTCGACGCGCAGCAGGCCGTGCGACCAGTCCGCGAGCATCATCGTCCGCCCGCCGTCGACGACCGCCATGCCCTGCAGGCTGCGGAAGCGCGGATCCCGCTCCACGAGCACCGTGGCGACCGTGTCGCGGTCGGGATGGCGAACCTGGTACACGGCGGGATGCCGGCTGTCGGTCGCGAGGAGACCACCGTCAGCCGTGACGATGACGTCGCCGAGCTGGTGACCGCCCTGGACCGCGGGGAGCCGGACGCGTCGTACGACGGCCCCGCTCGCGAGCGAGACCGCCACGAGGGTGGAGCGGCCGGCATCCTCGGCGCGATATCCGCGCATATGGGGCACCGCCGCCGTCGCGAGCCAGAGCCATCCGCGCGACCCGTCCACCGCCATGCCGAAGACGCCGTCCAGACTGTCGGGCGGGGGCCCCCAGCTCTCCGCCTGGCCCGCCTCGTCGAGCCGCAGCACGCCGCGCGCCTGCACGCTGCCCACGTACCAGTGCTTCGACGCGGCATCGTAGGCGACGCCCTCCGGATGCAGCGTCGAATCGGTCAGCGTCGCGAACACCGTGCTCGCACCCCGATCGGCGGTGGCCGCTTCCATGCGACGCGCGAGCGCGTCGTACGCCGCATCCCCGCGCAGCGCGGACATCGGGCCAGCCGGATCCCAGCCGGCCTCCATCGTCACCAGCCGCTCGAGCGCCGTGAGGGCGCGTGCTCGCTCACCCCGCGCCACGGCCAGCCGCGCGAGGGCACTCGAGTAGGCCGGCTGCTGCGGAAATGCGACCGTGGCCCGGGCGAGTTCCGTGAGCGCGGCCGCCGAGTCGCCCGTACGCAGCGCGTCGAGCGCCCCGCGGTAGTGCGCACGTGCCGCCGCGGCCGAGTCGGCCACCTGGCCCGCGAGGGTTGCGGGCAGCATGAAGAGAGAGACGAACAGGAAGAGGCGACGGATCGGCAGGCTCAGTCGTCGGCGGCCGGAAGACTGGCGTAGGCACCGGACGGCGCGATGACCTTCACCTCGGGCTCGAGCTCGGCCCCGAAGCGTTCGCGTACCACGCGCCGTGCATGGCGCATGAGGGCCAGCACGTCGGCCGCGGTGGCGCCCCCCGCATTCACGAAGTAGTTCGCGTGCATCGGGGAGACCTCCGCGCCGCCGATGCGGAACCCCTTGAGTCCCGCGGCCTCGATGAGCTGCCCCGCCGTGCGCGGCCCCTCGGCGTTCTTCCAGCTCGGGCCACCCGGGTTCTTGAACACGCTGCCGCAGCACGGCTGGTTGAACGGCGTGCCTTCGCGACGCCAGCGGTGCAGCTCCTCGAGCTCGGCGGAGATCGTCGCGGGATCCTCCGCCCGCAGCTGCACCGTGGCCTCGAGCACCACCCGGCCGGTGAGGCCGCTCGTGCGATAGGCGAACGGGATCTCGGCGCGCGACAGCACGCGATCCTGCCCCGCCGCATCGAGCACCGTGACCCGCTCGGTGATCGCCGCCCAGTCGCCGCCGTGGCAGCCCGCGTTCATGTACACGCCGCCGCCCACCGACCCCGGCACCCCCACGAAGATGTGCAGCCCCGCGAACCCCAGTTCCGCCGTGCGACGCGCCGCGAGCGGCGCCGGCAGGCCCGCGCCGATGGTGGCCGTCGAGCCGTTCATGGCCAGCGCATCGAGTCCCTTGCCGAGCCGGATGACGAGCGCGTCGAG
>DASUOW010000177.1:0-15776 GCA_036276435.1 Gemmatimonadales bacterium | reverse complement strand
CCCGGCGCCATCGGGTGGATCTCGGCGACCGCGAAGCGCGGTGCGTCGTAGACCCACGCCCCCAGTGGCGTGCAGGCACACGCCAGCACGGTCAGCAGAGGAGCGAGACGGCGGCAACGGTGCAAACCGTGGACTCCGAAGCGGACAGGTGACGAAGGAACCGGCTGGACGGCGAGGCGAGGTATCGAAGGAGACATAATCTCATGAACGGTACGAGACTGTGCAACGCCTCCCCTGCCGCTCGTCTCAAGCTGGTACGCGCAATCCGTTCCATATGAGGGACATCTCCCCGCGATGACCCGCCGATGGCCCTCTCCCCGGCCGTCTCGCGCGTTTCGCTGCAGCACCCAGGCTCCTCGCGCTGGACCCAGGAGGCTTCGATGTCCCTGTCCCGATGGCGTCGGCGAGCATTCGCGTGCCTCGCGCTGCTCACCGCCTGCAGCCAGAGCGAGCCGTTCACGAATCCCGACGTGACGAACGAGGGACCGCTCGCTCCCACCGAGCCCCTTCGGCTCACGTACAACATCGGCGAGGACTCGACGCCGGCGGCACACCCCGACGGTGCCAGCCTGCTCTACTCCTTCACCCGGCCCGACATCCAGGGCAGGGATCAGTGCCTCGCCCTGCTCCCCGCGGGTGGCGGCACACAGCGCGACCTGTGTCCGAACAGTGCGGGCTCCCGCGACTCCACCGACTTCTATGCCGAGCCGGCCTGGATCGACGGGAACACCATCGCGCTGCGCCGGGCAGCCCGCCTGATCGGCCGGGATCGCGACGATTACGTGGTCCTTGGCACGGCGACCGCACCCGACTTCCAGGATGTAACGGCACGGGTCCGGTTTCCTTACTCGACGCCCGCGGGGCTGGTGCACCTCTTCCCGACGCACGTCACGCCGCTGGGCGGCGGTCGGGTGGCCTACATCGCGGAAACGCAGCTCAGCGGGTTGCCGTGCGGCAATCCGTGTCCATACGACTGGACGCACGCGGGGCGCGAGGTGATGGTCGTCGACCTCGCCGGCGACGGCCCACCCACGTCGGTGCCGGGCACCGACTACCCCACCGGCCTATCCCTAGGCCCCGACGCCGGCGACCTCCTGTTCACCAGGGCCGACGATTCCCGCGTCTTCCGTCGCGCCGCCGACGGCACGGTGGACGTGCTGCACGACTTCGGCGCCGTGGCGCGCGACGTGACGTGGCGCGCCGGAAGGCTGGCCGCGATCGTGGGTGGGGACCTGCTCATCCTCACCAGCGTGAACGGCGAGCCGTCCCAGGTCGACGGGGGCGGCACGCTCGCGGTGGTGGACCTGGCCACCGGCGAGCCGGTGCTGCCGGCGGACACCACGCTCAGGTTGCGTCGCCCCTCGCTCGCGCCCGACGGTCGGGCGGTATTCGTGCAGACCGGCGCGACCGCGGTCGACCTCTACCGCGTGGCGGCTCCGTGAGCCCCCGCTGCACTGCCTGGGGCCTTGTAGTCGCTGGCATCGCACTGCTCGGAGGCCGGCGCGTCGAGGCGCAGGCGGAGGGCGCCATCGGGGGCGTCGTCCGGGACGCGGCCACGCGCAACCCGATCGCCGAGGTGCTCGTCACGGTGGACGAGGGCCGGCGCGGCAACGTCACCGACACGGCGGGCACCTATCGCATCCGGCAGCTGCGGAGCGGCACATACACCGTCACGGTGCGCCGCATCGGCTACCAGCCCCGTGCACTCACCGGGGTCGTGGTGCGCGCCGGCGGCACGACGCCGCTCGACATCACGCTCGACGCGAGCCCCGTGCAGCTCGACGAACTCGCGGTGGAGGCGGTCACCGACCTGCTGCTCGACCCGCTGCAGACGCAGTCGGAGCAGCGCATCACGGCGCAGGACCTCCGGCAGCTGCCCGTGGCCTCGCTCGCCGACGCCATCGCGCTCACCGCCGGCACCGTGGGCGAGAGCTTCCGCGGCGGGCGGCCCGGGCAGCAGTCGTTCATCCTCGACGGGCTGGGCGTGAAGAACCAGCTCGACGCCTCGACCAGCGGCGCCGTGCTGCGCATCCCGCCCGACATCCTCACCGAGGCGTCGGTGATCACCAACGGTTTCTCGGCGCGCTACGGGCAGGCCATCTCCGGCCTCGTCAACGTCGTCACGCGCGACGGCGGCGAGCGCTGGTCCGGCCGCGCCGCGTACGAAACCGACCGGCCGCTCTCGGGCAGCGCCGATCGCGGGCTCGACCGCATGGTCTTCTCCGCCGACGGTCCGCTGGTGGGCGGCATCCGCGCGCTCGTCGGTGTCGACCTCAACGCCCGGCAGGATTTCGACGCGGTGAACGCGCCGGCCCCGGTGCCGGCCGGCGATCCGCGCAGCACCACGCCGTACCCCCTGCCCCACAACGCCGGCGAGCAGTACACGGGCACCGCGAAGCTCACCATTCCCCTCGGGCAGCGGCAGACGGCGCGGCTCTTCGGCCTGATGTCGTCCGACCAGCGGCTGCTGTACGACCAGGCCTACAAGTACGACACCGAGTTCGCGCCCGCGCTCCGGGTGGCGGGCACGCTGGTCACCGGCCAGTGGCAGTACACGAGTGCACCGACGGCGAAGCGGCCGTTCGTGCTCGACGTGCGCGCGGGCTGGTTCGATCGCGAATTCATGCGCGGCACGCTCACCGAGCCGCTGGAACAGAAGTTCGGCGCGTTCACGTTCGACCGCATGCACTTCGTGGGCGAGGAGATCGCGGAGGCGCAGGACACCGCGGCGGCACGCAGCGCCGTGCCCGGCTTCACCTCCCCCGAGTACTCCACGAGCACACCGTGGGGCGTCCCCGCCTTCTTCCTCGGCGAGGGTTCGCGCGGCGAGATGTCCTGGAACCGGTTCCAGGAGTTGCGGACCCAGGTGGACGGCACCCTCGGCCTGGGCCGCGGCGACCTCTACTTCGGCGGCGAGTACCTGAGCCAGGACGTGCAGACGTTCCAGCGCGCGCTCGCCTCGCTGCCGGTGGGCCTCGGCGACTCGGTGCCGCCCGCCTCGGCCTCGGCGTTCAAGCCGCAGGCGTTCGCCCTCTACGCCGAGTTGAACCAGCGCCTCGGCGAGCTGGGCCTCGTGGCGGGACTCCGCTACGACCAGTTCGACTCGCGGCAGGACCTGCCGGGAGAGGAGAGCGGGCCGAAGCGGCAGCTCAACCCGCGCGTCGCGGTCTCGACGGTGCTCAAGGGTGCCACCGTCGTGGCGAGCTTCGGGAGCTTCAGCCAGCCGCCCGACTACCAGTTCCTCGTGGACGCCGCCTTCGACGACACGACGCGGACCGGCCGCTTCCGGCAGGGCAACCCGAATTTGGGCTTCGAGCAGGCGTGGCAGTTCGAGTTCAGCGTGCGCGGCCGGCCCACGAAGGACCTCGAGCTCCGCACGGGCGTCTACATCAAGCGGCTGGACGGGCTCGTGGCCTCCGTGCCGCTCGGGTTCGACCCGGACTCGAGCATCTTCGGCAACGCGGACTACGGCACGGTGCGCGGTCTCGAGCTGATCGCCGAGCGGCCGGTGCGGAACGGCTGGGGCGCGCGGCTGCTCTACACGCTGCAGTTCGCCGAGGCGAGCTCGTCGAGCGCGTTCCTGCTGCGGCGCTCGTACACCATCGACCCGGGCACGGGCGACACCATCATCCCGGCGCGCGTGGAGTTCCCGCTCGACTACGACCGGCGGCACAACATCACCGCCATCGTCCAGGGCATGGCGCCGGTGCAGTTCGGACCGCGCGTCCTCGGCGTGCGGCCGTTCGCGGCCTGGGAGGCGTCGGTGGTGATGCGCCTGCTGAGCGGCCTGCCCTACACGCCGCTCTCGCCGCCGCCCGACACGCTCCTCGGCGCCCCGAACAGCGCGCGCCTGCCGTGGACCGGCACGGTGGACATGCTGGTGCGGCGGCCGATCAGGCTGGGGCGGGTGCAGACCGGCCTCTACCTCGACGTGCGAAACGTGTTCAACCGCCAGAACATCGTGGCGGTGCGGCGCGACACCGGCTCGCCCTTCGCCACCAGCGAGATGGTGGAGCAGATGGCCGAAGCGGCCTACACGGCGAACCCCAGTGCCATTCCCTACGAGTCGCCCCGCTACCGCCCGGCGGCCGACATCGACGGGAACGGCCGCATCGAGGGCCGCAACGAGCTCTTCCCGCTGTTCCTCTCCGCAGCGCAGGACGTGTCGCAACCGGTGTTCTTCTACGGAGCGCCGCGGTTGGTGAGGCTTGGTGCCGAGGTGATCTTCTAGGGATCTTGCCGTCAGGCATCACTCCAAGAGGATTGTCGTGCATCGCACCATCTTCCTGCTCTGCCTGCTCGTCGCAGGCGTCCGGGCCTCCCTGCACGCCCAGTCCGAGCCCGTCGCCAAGCCGTGGACCCTCACCGCGGACCTCGGCCTGGTGAGCACGGCCGGGAACACGAACGTCACCACGGTCAACGTGAGGGAAGGGTTCACCTGGCTGGAGGACGGCTGGGGCATCACCCAGACCTTCAACCTCGTCTACTCCGAGAACGAGGGAGAGACCTCGGCCAATCTCTGGACGGCCGGCCTGCGCGGCGAGCGCCGGCTGGGCGGCAAGTGGCGCGCCTACGGTCTGGTGACCTTCAATCGCAACCCGTTCAGCGGCGTGGACCGGCGCTTCGAGGAGACGGTGGGCGTGCTGGTCCGCCCCATCGACACCGCACGCGACAGCCTCGAGTTCGACATCGGCGCCAGCCTGGCACAGCAATGGGTGCCGGACACGAACGAGCGCCTGGACTTCGGCTCGGCGCGCCTGGCGGCGGGCTACCGGCACTTCTTCAAGGAGAAGGCCTACGTGCTCGCCACCGCCCTCCTGCTGCCCAACCTCCACCACGCGAAGGACCTGCGATTCGCGGGCGAGGTGGCGTTGGGCGCGCCGCTCATCAACCACTTCGCGCTCAAGGTGAGCTACCAGTTCCTCTACGACAACGTGCCCGACGGCGACGCCGACACGGGCAAGATCGATCGCTTCCTCACCGCGAGCGTGCAGGTGCGCTTCTAGCCGTGCTAGCTTGCGGACGACCGGCGCCGGACGGCGCCTTTGACTCTCCACCCCTTCGGCAGGAAGAGGACGCGGATGCTGTTGATCTTCATCGGGATCGGGCTGGCGGCGGGCGTGCTGTCGGGCATGTTCGGCATCGGCGGCGGCGTGCTCATCGTGCCGGCGCTCATCTACTTCGCCAAGATGCCCATCAAGATGGCCACCGGCAGTTCGCTCGGCGCCCTGTTGCTGCCGGTGGGCCTGCTGGGCGCATGGGCGTATCACCAGGCGGGAAACATCGACTGGCGCGCATCGCTATCGGTCGCGGCGGGGCTCTTCATCGGCGCCTTCTTCGGCGCCAAGCTCACCCAGTCGATGTCGCCGCAGCTCCTGCAGCGGCTGTTCGCCGTGTTCCTCGTGATGATGGCGGCGCGGCTGTGGATGAAGGCGTGAGCCTCAGGGCCCCACGACCACGTTGAGCGTGTCGGTGCCCGCGCCCGCGATCGGGACGTGCGCCCCGTTCGCGATGACGGCGATGATGCGATGCGGTCCCGGCGTGAGCGTCTCGACGGTGAACTCGGAGGCGCCGGATCCCAGGTGGATGATCTCGCCCGTCTTCGGGATCACGGAATCGCCCGGGGTCGGCGAGACGTCGAAGAAGAGATGGTGATGGCCCTGACCGGGCGTCGGCTGGCCGTCCGCGGGGACGATCTTCACCCCCGTGGCCTCGAGCCGTACGGTGAACGGCAGCGAGACGGTGGCGCCTTCCGCGGGGTCCACGATCCGCACCCCCGTGGCGGGGGTAGAAGGGGCCTTGGACGGCCCGCAGGCCGCCAGGACGACCAGCGCGACGAGCATGGGACGGAGCGACATGATCGGATCCGGACTCGGAGAGGTAGTTGCGTCATGGCGCGCCCGCCGCGCCGTGCACAATTGTACACCGCGAGCCGGTGCGATGGCGACGGTGCTCGGCGCCACGCTGCTGCTGGCGTGCGGCGGCACGCCGCCCGTGTCGCGGGCGCCGAGCGCCGCCGACGTGCGTGCCCTGCTGGATGAGGGCACGGCGTCCACCGTCGCCGTGACGGCGCGCAACGGCGCGGAGCCCGCGTTGCGCCCGTGGCGGCTGCCCGCCCCGCGCGCGATCGTGCAGCCCACGCTCGAGCGCGTGATCCGGAGCATGCCGCGCTGGCGCGTCGCGGACAGCGGCGACGGCGTCATCTGGGCCGTGCGCCGCACCGCCGTGCTGCCGTTCACCGACGACGTGTTCCTCGTCTGCTCGGAGGAGGGCAACGAGACGGTCGTCGAGGTCCGCAGCGCCGCGCGCATGGGGCCGAGCGACTTCGGGCGCAACCGGCGCAACATCGTCGCGCTGTGGACCGCGTTCCAGGCCTTCATGGAAGCGCACCATCCGCCCATCCCCAAGGCGTCGCCCGACGCCGTCAGCTGACGGACCGCGTGCTGCGCCTCACCGACCACGGGCTCCATTGCGAGGCCGGCGGATTCTTCGTCGACCCCTGGGGGCCGGTGGAGCGGGCGGTGATCACGCACGCGCACGGCGACCACCTCGCGTACGGCTGCGATCGCTACCTGACCAGCGCGGCCGGGCGCACGGTGGCGCAGCGGCGGCTCGGCGCGGAGGCGCGCATCGAGGGACTCGAGTACGGCCGCGCCCGCACCATCGGCGACGTCCGCGTCTCGCTGCATCCCGCCGGGCACATCCTCGGCTCGGCGCAGGTCCGCATCGAGCACCGCGGCGAGGTGTGGGTCGTCTCCGGCGACTACAAGGTGGAGCCCGACCCGACCTGCGCGCCGTTCGAGCCGGTGCGATGCCACACCTTCGTCACCGAATCCACGTTCGGCCTGCCCGTCTACCAGTGGCAGGCGCAGCACGAGGTGTTCGAGGCCATCCACGCCTGGTGGCGCGGCAACCAGGCCGAGGGCCGCACGAGCCTGCTGTTCGGGTACGCGCTCGGCAAGGCGCAGCGGCTCCTCGCCGGGCTCGACCCGTCGGTGGGCCCGATCCTCACGCACGGCGCCGTGGAGCAGATGACGGCGCTCTATCGCGAGGCGGGCGTGCCGATGCCCCCGACGACGTACGCGCTGGCCACGGAGCGGTCGGACGAGTGGAAGCGGGCCATCGTGGTGGCGCCGCCCGGCGCCGAGCGCACGCCGTGGGCGCGCCGTTTCGGCGACGCGGCCACCGCCATGGCGTCGGGCTGGATGCGGGTGCGCGGTGCCCGGCGACGGCGCGGCGTCGATCGCGGCTTCACGCTCTCCGATCACGTGGACTGGCCCGGCCTCCTGCAGGCCGTCGCCGCCACCGGTGCCTCGCGCGTCTGGGTGACGCACGGATTCACCGGCCCGGTGGTGCGCTGGCTGCAGGAGCAGGGACTGGAGGCGCACGCCATCGCCACGCGCTACGAAGGCGACGAGCGCACCGAGCGCGAGCCGGCAGCGGAACCGGACGCGGGCTGATGCGCGACTTCGCCGCCCTCTACACCGAGCTCGACGAGACCACCTCGATCACGGCGAAGGTGGATGCGCTGGCGCGCTACTTCGCGTCGGCCCCGCCGGCGGATGCGGCGTGGGCGCTCAACTTCCTCGTCGGTCGCCGACCGAAGCGCCTGATCCGCTCGGCGCTGCTGCGCACGTGGGCCGCCGAGGCCGCGGCAGTTCCCGACTGGCTCTTCGAGGAGAGCTACCAGCAGGTCGGCGACCTGGCCGAGACGGTGAGCCTGCTCGTGCCCGACCACGGCAGCGCCGGCGACGAGCCGCTGGCGACGTGGGTGGAGGATCGGCTGGAGGCGTTGCGGGGACAGCCCGAGGACGCGCAACGGGCCATCATGCTGGACGCGTGGCGCCGCCTCGGCGGGCAGGAGCGCTTCTGCTTCATGAAGCTCATCACGGGCGAGTTCCGCGTCGGCGCATCCGCGAAGCTCGTCACGCGCGCCCTCGCCCGCGTGAGCGGGCTGCCGGAGGAGGTGGTGGCGCACCGGCTGATGGGCAACTGGGAGCCGACGGCCGACTTCTACCTGCGGCTCCGCTCGCCCGACGTGAGCGACGCGGACGAGAGCCGGCCGTACCCGTTCTGCCTCGCCTATCCGCTCGACGAGGAGCCCGGGACGCTGGGCGACGTGCGCGAGTGGCAGGCCGAGTGGAAGTGGGACGGCATTCGCGCGCAGGTGGTGCGGCGGGGTGGCGCCGTGTTCGTGTGGTCGCGGGGCGAGGAACTCATGGCGGGACGCTTCCCGGAGGTGGAGGAGGCGGCGCGCTTCCTCCCGGAAGGGACCGTGCTCGACGGCGAGCTGCTGCCGTGGGTGGACGACCTGCCCCTGCCCTTCACCGCGATGCAGCGCCGCATCGGGCGCACCGCGCTGTCGAAGAAGATCCTCGCCGAGGTGCCGGTCCGGCTCGTCGCGTACGACGTGCTGGAGCGGGCGGGCGCGGACGTGCGTGAGCGTCCGCTGTCCGAACGGCGCGCCATGCTCGCCGCGCTGGTGGCCGCGCTGCCCACCGGCGCACCGATCACGCTCTCGCCCATCGTCGACGCGGCCGGCTGGGACGATCTCGCCGCCGTGCAGCGCGACGCGCGCCGCGTCGGCGCCGAGGGCCTGATGCTCAAGCGCCTCGCCTCGGCGTACGGCGTCGGGCGCAGGCGCGGCGACTGGTGGAAATGGAAGGTGAGCCCCTTCACCGTCGATGCCGTGCTCATCTACGCGCAACCGGGCCACGGTCGCCGCGCCGGCCTCTTCACCGACTACACCTTCGGCGTCTGGGACGGCGACGCGCTGGTGCCGTTCGCCAAGGCCTACTCGGGCCTGAGCGACGAGGAGATCCGCGAGGTGGACGCGTTCGTGCGCCGGAACACGATCGACCGCTTCGGCCCGGTGCGTACCGTGACGCCTGCGCTGGTGTTCGAGCTGGCGTTCGAGGGGCTGCAGCGCTCCACGCGCCACAAGTCGGGCATCGCGGTGCGCTTCCCGCGCATGAGCCGCTGGCGGCACGACAAGCGGCCGGAGGATGCCGACACGCTCGAGACGGTGCGCGCGTTGCTCGATGCGCCGACGGCAGGCACATGACGGGGCGCTTCCCGAAGACGGCGCTCGAGATCGAGCTCGCCCGCAAGCGTCGCGAGCTCGCGACCGCGGCGCGCCGGGCCGAGCGGGCGTCCCGCCCGCCGGCGCCACCCGCGACCGAGACGCCCGCGCCCACGCACGACGACCCGGTGGCGTGGTTCCGGGCGCGCGGCTGGAAGCCGTTCGCGTTCCAGGAGGAGGTCTGGCGCGCGTATCGCGCCGGCGAGAGCGGACTGGTGCACGCGGCGACCGGCACCGGCAAGACCTACGCGGCGTGGATGGGCCCGGTGCTGGAGTGGCTCGAGCGGCACCCCGCCGCGCGCGGACGCCGGACGCGGCGCGCGCAGGCGGCGCCGCTGACGGTGCTCTGGATCACCCCGCTCCGCGCCCTGGCCGCCGACACCGAAGCCGCGCTCAGGGCCCCCGTCGAGGCGCTCGGCCTTCCGTGGAGCATCGAGACGCGCACCGGCGACACCAGCACCGCCACGCGGAGCCGCCAGCGCACCCGGCTCCCCACGGCACTCATCACCACGCCCGAGAGCCTCTCGCTGCTCCTCACGCGCGCCGACCACCGCGAGCTGTTCGCGCACCTCGAGGCGGTGGTCGTCGACGAGTGGCACGAGCTGATGGCCAGCAAGCGCGGCGTGCAGACGGAGCTGTGCCTCGCGCGGCTGCGCCGCATCGTGCCGGGGCTCCGCACCTGGGGTCTCTCGGCCACGCTCGGCAATCTCGAGGAGGCGCTTGCCACCCTGCTCGGCCAGGATGAGCACGGCGCGCCGCGCGCCGGCCGGCTGGTGCAGGGCCTCGTGCCGAAGGCGCTCGCGGTGGACGCACTCATTCCCGCGACCATCGAGCGCTTCCCGTGGGCGGGCCATCTCAACACGCGCCTCCTGCCCGACGTCATCGCCGCCGTCGAGGAGGGCCGCACCGCGCTCGTCTTCACCAACACCCGCTCGCAGTGCGAGCTGTGGTTCCAGGCGCTGCTCGACGCGCGGCCGGACTGGGCGGGCGTGCTGGCCCTGCATCACGGCTCGCTCGACCCGCGCGCCCGCGCGGCAGTGGAGCGCGGCCTGCGCGACGGCTCGCTGCGCTGCGTGGTCTGCACCTCGAGCCTCGATCTCGGCGTCGACTTCACGCCGGTCGATCGCGTGCTGCAGGTGGGCAGCCCGAAGGGCGTCGCCCGCCTGGTGCAGCGCGCGGGCCGCAGCGGCCACCAGCCCGGGGCGCTGAGCCGCGTCACCTGCGTGCCCACGCACGCCTTCGAGCTGCTCGAGGTGGCTGCCGCGCGCGACGCGCTCGCGGCCCGCGCGATCGAAGCGCGCCCGCCGCTCGACCGCCCGCTCGACCTGCTGGCGCAGCACGCCGTGACGCTCGCGCTGGGCGGCGGCGTGCGGCGCGACGAGCTGCTCGCCGAAGTGCGCTCCACCCACGCGTACCGGGCGCTCACGGAGGCAGAGCTGGACTGGGTGCTCGACTTCGTCTCGCGCGGCGGTGAGGCGCTCGGCGCCTATCGCGAGTACGCGAAGGTGCGCCAGGTCGACGGCACCTACACCGTCAGCGACCGCATGGTGGCGCTGCGGCACCGGCTCTCCATCGGCACCATCGTGAGCGACACGGCGCTCAAGGTGCGCTACCTCACCGGCGGCACCCTCGGCACCGTCGAGGAGAGCTTCATCGCCCGGCTCAAGCCCGGCGAGCGGTTCATCTTCGCGGGCAAGCCGCTCGAGTTCGTGCGCCTCCGCGAGCTCACCGCGTGGGTGAAGAAGGCGCGGAGCTCCAAGGGCGCGGTACCGCGCTGGCAGGGGGCGCGCATGCCGCTCTCCACCGAGCTTGCCGCCGCGCTGCGCGGCCGGCTGGAAGAAGCGCGGCAGGGACGCTATGACGGCCCCGAGATGAGGGCGGTGCGCCCGGTGCTCGAGCTGCAGGCGGAGCTCTCCCGCATCCCGGCCCCCGACGAGCTGCTCATCGAGCGGGTGGAGACGAGCGAGGGGCACCACTGCTTCGTCTTCCCCCTCGAAGGCCGGCTTGTGCACGAGGGCCTGGCCGCGCTCTTCGCCTACCGGCTCGCGCAACTGGCGCCCGCCACCTTCACCTTCGCGTGCAACGACTACGGCTTCGAGCTGCTGTCCACCGAGCGCGCGCCGATCGAGGAGGCGCTCGACGCGGGGCTCCTGTCCACGGAGCACCTGCTGCACGATATCGTCGCGAGCCTCAATGCCGCCGAGCTGGCGCGGCGGCAGTTCCGCGAGATCGCGCGCGTGGCGGGGCTCGTCTTCCAGGGATACCCGGGCCGCGATCGCAGCATGAAGCAGGTGCAGGCCTCGAGCGGCCTCATCTACGACGTCTTCGCCCGCTACGACCCCGACAACCTCCTGGTGCGGCAGGCGCAGCGCGAGGTGCTCGAGCGCCAGCTCGAGCAGACCCGGCTCGCACGCTGCCTCGCGCGTCTCGGCGCGAGCCGGGTGCTGCTCGTGGAGCCACGACGTCCCTCCCCGCTATCCTTCCCCATACTGGTCGACCGCACGCGGGAGCAGGTGAGCTCCGAGAAGCTCGCCGATCGCGTGCGGCGCATGACGGCAAGCCACGAGCGCACCGCCCGGCGGTGACGCGGCCTCCGGGCCGCTTCCCGTGAGCAGGATACACATGCCCCTCTCGTTCCGACCGCCGCTGGCCCGGCCGCAGCGGCTGACCCCGCTCGTGCTCGGCCTGGCGCTGCTCAAGCTGCTGCTGCCGTTCTTCATCCCGCGTCCGTGGGAGTTCCACCGCGACGAGCTGCTCTACCTCGCCATGGGCGACCACTTCGACCTGCTGCGGATGCAGTTCCCGCCGCTGATCGCGATGGCCGCCACCGTGGTCGACGGCGCCGCGGGCGGCACGCACCTCGCCGCGCGACTGGCCGCGGCGATTCCGTCCGCGCTCTACCTCGTCGTCGCCGCCCTCATCGCGCGCGACATGGGCGGCGGTCGGCGCGCACAGGTGTTCACGGCGCTCGGCGTGATGGCGGCACCGATCTTCCTGCGCGCCGGCATCCTCTTCCAGCCGGTGGTCTACGAGCAGCTGTGGTGGCTCGTCGCGTGCTGGACGCTGGTGCGCCTCCTGCGCGAGGACATGTCGGGCTGGTGGCTGCTGCTCGGCGTCGTGCTCGGGCTCGCGGCGCTCACCAAGTTCAGCGCGGCGTTCTTCGCGCTCGGCGTGCTGGTGGCCGTGCTCGTCTCGCCGCTGCGCGCCGAACTGCGCGAACCCTGGCCCTGGCTGGCGTTCCTGCTCGCCGTGCTCGTGGGACTGCCCTCGATCACCGGGCAGATGACGTGGGGCTGGCCCTTCCTCGAGCAGGCCCGCGTGCTCCGCGAGACCCAGCTTGCGCGGGTGACGCCGCTCGCCTTCCTCGCCGGGCAGCTGTTCCTGCTCGCCGCCGCCGCGCCGTTCGCGATCGTCGGCCTCGTGGCCCTGCTCACCGCGCGCGTGCTGGAGCCGTGGCGCGCGCTTGGCGTCCTCGTGCTGGTGGTGACGGCGGCGTTCCTGGCCGCGGGCGCGAAGGACTACTACCTCGCGCCCGTGCACGGCCTGCTCATCGCCGCCGGAGCCGTGGTGATGGAGCGCTGGGTCGGCGAACGCGCGCAGCGCCTGCTCGTGTCGCTCGCCGGGCTCGCGATGGTCGTGGTCGCGCTCGTGCTGCTGCCGGTGGCCGTCCCCGTGCTCACGCCGACCGGCACCGTGCGGTACCTCCAGGGCCTTGGCCTCGCACGGGCCACCGAGACCAACCGCGGCGGCCGGCTCGAGCTGCCTCAGGACTACGCCGACATGCTCGGCTGGCGCGAGCTCGCCGAGGCGACGCGCGACGTGTACGACGCCTTGCCCGCGGACGAGCGCGCGCGCGTCATCATCGTCGGCACCAACTACGGCCGCGCGGGCGCGCTGCAGCACTACGGGCCGGTGCTCGGCCTCCCCACCCCGATCAGCCGCAACGGCGACTTCTACCACTGGGGACCGGGCGATCGCGCCGGCGACGTGGCCATCGTCGTCGGCGGGTCGGTCGAGGCGCTCGGCCAGGTGTTCGGCAGCGTGACGCTCGTGCGCACGGTCGCGAACCCGCTCGGCGTGGAGGAGGAGCGCGCCGTGCCGATCTTCCTCTGCCGCGATCCGGTGCAGCCGCTGCCCGAGCTGTGGAAGCAGATGGGGCCGGAATGGGGGTGAGCGCGCACGACGCCACGCTCGAGCTGGCGGGCGAGCAGGTGGCGCTGCTCGCCGAGCGCGCGCTCTGGTGGCCGGCGCGCCGCACGCTCGTCGTGGCCGACGTGCACCTGGGCAAGGGCGCCACGTTCCGCGCCGCCGGCATCCCGATCCCGCGCGGCTCCACCGCCGACGACCTCGCGCGGCTCGACCGCGCGCTCGCGCGCACCGGCGCGACCTCGCTCGTCATCCTCGGCGACCTGTTCCACGCGCGCGTGGGCCGCGAGGCGCCCGGCACGCTCGCGCAGGTGGGCGGGTGGCGCACGCGCTGGCCGGAGCTCGACGTGCTGCTCGTGCGCGGCAACCACGACGTCGGTGCCGGTGATCCGCCCACCGAACTCGGCGTACGCTGCGTCGACGAGCCGTGGGACGTCCCGCCCTTCAGGCTCCAGCATCATCCCACGCCCGCCGGATCGGCGTATGTTCTGGCAGGTCACGTACACCCCGCCGTACGACTGGGTGGGCTGCGCGAGCGGCTGCCGGCCTTCATCTTCGGTGCGCGCATCGGCCTGCTGCCCGCCTTCGGCAGCTTCACCGGCGGCGGCGCCGTCGAGCGCGAGCCGGATGACCGGATCTACGTCATCGCCGACGACGAGGTGCTCGGGCCCGCGTGAACTCCGCGGGAGATACTGGGTACTTGAGGGAAGCCGTCCCTTGTGAATACTTTCACAAAGTCTGATTCCGCCGTTTCCCCGAGGGGTGCATGAACGACCTTCTCGCGGCACGCTCCCAGATGGGGGTGTCGCTCGCGTTTCACATCATCTTCGCCGTCATCGGCATCGGCATGCCATTGCTGATGCTCGTGGCCGAGTGGCAGTGGCAGCGCACCGGCGACCGGCTCTACCTCGAGCTCGCCAAGCGCTGGGCCAAGGGCACGGCGATCATGTTCGCGGTGGGGGCGGTGTCGGGGACGGTGCTGTCGTTCGAGCTGGGGCTCCTGTGGCCCGAGTTCATGCGCTTCGCGGGCCCCATCGTCGGCATGCCGTTCTCGCTCGAGGGCTTCGCGTTCTTCACCGAGGCCATCTTCCTCGGCATCTACCTGTACGGCTGGGACCGCATCACGCCGCGCGCGCACCTGGTGGCCGGCGTGCTGGTGGCGCTGAGCGGCGCGCTCTCGGGCATCTTCGTGGTGATCGCGAACGCGTGGATGAACACCCCCACCGGGTTCGACATGGTGGGCGGCCAGCCGGTCAACATCGACCCCATCGCGGCCATCTTCAATCCCGCCGCGCTCACGCAGACCGTGCACATGACGCTCGCCGCCTACGCCGCCACCGGCATGGGCGTCGCGGGCATCCACGCGGCGCTCCTGCTGCAGAAGCCGGGCAACGTCTTCCATCGCCGCGCGCTGCTGGTGGGCCTGCTGGTGGGCGGCCCGGCCGTCCTGCTGCAGCCGCTCTCGGGCGACCGCAGCGCCAAGATGGTCGCGAGCGAGCAGCCGGCGAAGTTCGCCGCGATGGAGGGGCACTTCCGCACCGAGCGCGGCGCGCCGTTCGTCATCGGCGGCCTGCCCGACATGGAGACGCAGACGGTCCGCTACGCCATCGAAGTGCCGAAGGTCCTTTCCTTCCTCGCGCACGGGGACTTCGACGCCGAGGTGACGGGCCTCGACCGCGTGCCGCGCGCCGACTGGCCCAACGTGCCGCTGGTGCACTGGAGCTTCCAGCTCATGGTGGGCTTCGGGATGTACATGATGCTCTGCGTGCTGCTCGCCGCGTGGACGGGCTTCCGCAAGCGGGTGCTCGCCGAGAACCGGCTGCTGATGCGCCTGCTGGTGCTGGGCGCGCCGATGGGCTTCCTCGCCGTCGAGGCGGGCTGGATGGTCACCGAACTGGGCCGGCAGCCGTGGGTGATCCAGGGCGTCATGCGCACCGCCGACGCGGTGACGCCGATGCCCGGCCTCGTGGTGCCGTTCACCTTCTTCACCCTGCTCTACATCGCGCTCTCGGTGGCCGTGGTGTGGCTGATGCGCCGGCAGATCATGAAGAGCCCCGACATCGAGGAGCACCCGCCGCTCGCGGCGCCGCTCCCGCAGGGAGCCTGACGTGACCCTCGCCCTCGTGCTGGCTGGCGCGGTGATGGTGGCGCTCACCGCCTACGTGCTGATGGGCGGCGCCGACTTCGGCGGCGGCGTCTGGGACCTGTTCGCGAGTGGGCGGCGCAAGCAGCAGCAGCGGGCCCTCATCGCCGAGGCGATCGGCCCCATCTGGGAGGCCAACCACGTCTGGCTCATCCTCGTGGTGGTGCTGCTGTTCGTCTGCTTCCCGGCCGTGTTCGCGCGCATCTCGGTGGCGCTGCACATCCCGCTCACGCTGATGCTCATCGGCATCGTGCTGCGCGGCTCGGCGTTCACCTTTCGCACCTACGACAGCCAGCGCGACGATGTGCAGCAGCGCTGGGGCGCCATCTTCGCCATCGCGAGCCTCATCACGCCGCTGATCCTCGGCGTGTCGGCGGGTGCCGTCGCCACGGGCAACCTGCCGGC